>CALVEJ010000069.1 GCA_944326535.1 Candidatus Gastranaerophilales bacterium
TGCTACTTAAATCCCCTTATATAAACGAAAGTTTACATAAAATTTAGTGCAGTATACTAATAAACACAGGTTTATTTTCAAAACCATGGACGATTATATTATCCGTCATGGTTTTTTGTCAACAATATTAAGGTTAAGTCAGTTGTCTAATGAAACGAAGTTATAATACGCTTTACTATTTTGTATGTTTCTAAGACAATATGACTGTACGGATGATACAAAAGAGAGGTGTATTATGAAAAAATCAGTTCACGATCTGGGTGATATCAAAGGAAAAAGAGCTCTTGTCCGTGTTGATATCAATGTTCCTATGGATGAAAACAAAAATGTTACTGATGATACAAGAATCAGAGCAATATTGCCTACTTTGCAATTTTTAAAAGATAAAGGTGCAAAAATTATTCTTATGGCTCACCTTGGCAGACCGAAAGGTGAATGGAAAGTTGATGAATTTTCTTTGGAACCTGTAGCAAAATATATGTCAAAACTTCTTGGTGAAGATGTATTGTTTGTAAAATCTCCGGTAGGTAATGGTGCGGACAAAGAACTTGAAGCCTTGAAAGACGGTCAGGTTGCTTTGCTTGAAAACATCAGATTTTACAAAGAAGAAGAAGCAAAAGATGATGATATGACTTTTGCTCAAGAATTGGCAAAACTCGGTGATTTTTATGTTAACGATGCTTTCGGCGCTGCTCACAGAAAACATACTTCTACAGCAAAAGTTGCTCACATCTTGAAGCCGGCTGTTTCCGGTCTTTTGATGGAAAAAGAATTGAGATGTCTTTCTCAGGCATTGGACAATCCGGTAAGACCTTTTACAGCAGTTGTCGGCGGAGCTAAAGTTTCTTCAAAAATCGGTGTATTGGAAAACTTAATTGATAAAGTTGACAACCTGATTATCGGCGGCGGTATGGCTTATACTTTTGTAAAAGCTAACGGCGGAAAAATCGGAAACTCAATTTGTGAAGATGACCAGCTTGATGTTGCTAAAGCAATTGAAAAGAAAGCTGCTGACAAGGGTGTAAAAATCATTATGGCTACAGATGTACTTGTTACCGATGATTTTTCAGGCAACGGCACAAACAAAGTTACTGCAGTAAATGATATTCCTGACGGATTTGAAGGCGTAGATGCAGGTCCAGACACACAAAAAGCATTTGCTGATGTAATCAAAAATTCAAAAACAATTTTGATGAACGGTCCTGTTGGTGCATTTGAAAATCCTGCATTTGCAGAAGGTACAAAAGCTGTATTGAAAGCTATTGTTGAAGCTACTAAAAACGGTGCAGTATCAGTAATAGGCGGTGGTGATTCTGTTTCTGCTGCCAAAAAATTCTGTAACGCAGAAGATTTTACTCACGTTTCAACAGGCGGCGGTGCTTCTCTTGAATTTATCGAAGGAAAAGTACTTCCAGGTGTAGATGCTTTGGATGAAAAATAGAAAATAACATCAATACATCTAAAAAAGAGCCTGTTTATTACAGGCTCTTTTTGTTTGCTGTTTTTTGCCAAAATTCCTCATTTCATATGATACACATATCTTGTTATCCGCTATAATTTAGAAAGGGATTACAGTATTAGAGAAAATTATGTTACAAGAAGCAACAAAAATCATTCAATCGGCATTTCATGACAGTTTTATAAAAAGGTTGAGTCTTTATCTTCACGATTGTGTTAGAGAAGAGGTTCAAAGTTCTACATTTAGAAACTTGAGACAGGACAAAGATAATAAATGGATCTTTTTAAAAGGAGAAGAAACATTATTTTCTAATTTTGACGCTCCGTTGCTTCTTGACGGGTCAGACAGTGATTTGACTGAATTGATGATACAGAGTGAAATGAGCCAGAAGGACAAATATCTGATATACGGACATTTATTCCTTGTCGGCAAAAATTCACGTTCAAAAAGAAGAAATGAATTTTTGACCCCGCTTTTGTATGCGCCTTGCCGCCTTGAAAGAGATGGTGTCAATATAACCTGCACATTGCAAGATGATGTTTTGTCATTAAATACGGGTGCATTGACGGCTTTGATGAGAAAAAGCGATGATGAAGACGAAATGGAGCATATGCTTGACGGTCTTTTGGAAGTTGTTCCTGAATTGCCTTTGAATAAGGAAAAATTGGATATCTTTCTTACTACACTAAAATCAATACTTCCCGACGTTGAAATTTCTCTTAACCACGAAGATGATGACAACGAAAACTATGTAAAAGATGAAGGTGAAAATTTCTATCAAAAGGTTGATTCTGAAAATTTGGAGGAATTCCTTGAAGACAATCAGGATACACGTCCTTCATTGAAGCTTGATAAAGTTTCTGTCACAAACCAGAGTGCTGTTATTTTGACAAAACGTCCTTCTGTAACAGCCGGTGTTTTGCATGAACTTACACAAATTGCAGAAAAACCAAGCGGATATTTCAGAGAATCTGCTTTGTCTGTTGTAAATGAAGAGTATTTAAGAGGGATTGGCAAACTTTTTGACAAAGGAAACAAAGAACAGAAAGAGTTAAAAGACTTTGCTGCATGCACGCCGCTTTCTTTGAGTGATTCTCAAGAGGATGTTATCAGAAAAATTGAACAGAACACTCTGCTGGCTGTATATGGACCCCCGGGTACCGGTAAGTCTCAGACTATTGTTAATTTGGTTGCTCATCTTGTTTCTCATGGCAAGACCGTTCTTGTTGCATCCAGAATGGACAAAGCTGTAGATGTTGTTGCTCAGAGATTGAATGAGCTTGGGGCGCCGTTTCTTGCGCTGCGTGCCGGTCGTATGAATTATCAAAAACAGTTGAGTTTTCAGCTGCAGGATTTGATTGCAAACAAAGTGGATATTGATACCGGATATGACAATGCCATTCTTGTTGATGTTGATGATATGACAGAGCTTCTTTCCGCTATAAAAGAGCTTGAAAATAAGTGTGAAAAAATTATTTCACTTGAAAAAGAGTGGCACGACATTATCGGCAAAAAACAAGCTCTTGAAACTGATTTGGGTGAAAGAGAATATATTACAAAGAAACTTAAAAAAGATGAAGTTGAACAGATAAAAAAAGTTCTTTCAAATATTGAAAAAAATCTTGAGAAATCAGGACTTTTTACAAATATTTCTAATTCATTGAATGCAATGAAGCTGAAAAAGATTTTAAATGTTTCATCCCTTCCGGCAGAACCTGAGTCAATAATGAGACTTTCTCTAGAGCTTCAGGCAGAAGAGATGGAGTGTGATGCAAGAATTGTTGAAACCAGAATTCACAAAATCGGAAATATTCATCAGCTTCTTGCACAAATAAAAGATTTGAGAAAAAAACAAAGAGGGCTGGCTGTAGATATTCTCAAAAATAAAAGAAGAGAATCCCTAAAAGGTCTGCTTCGTGATCAGGTTAAAAGACAAAGGCTCATTGTCCATACAAAAGCAATAGTTGAACGTAAGAAAAATCTTCAAAACAGACTTTTGGAAGAAGAAGACTTTAGACCGCTGTTGGAAGCATTTCCGTGCTGGTGTGTTACGACTTATGCTGTGTCAGGCTCTCTTCCTATGAAATCGGGACTGTTTGATGTTGCAATTATAGATGAGGCTTCTCAATGTGATATTGCAAGCTGTTTCCCTATTCTGTTCAGAGCAAAAAAAGCAGTGATTGTCGGTGATGACAAACAGCTCCCTCATTTATCGTTTTTGGAAAAGGCAAAAGAGCAGTCTTTTTTGAGCCAGTACAATATACCGGATAAGTATCAGCTTATGTGGCGTTTCAGAACAAATTCAATGTTTGATTTGGCTAATTATTACTCCACAAATCCTGTTCTTCTTGATGAACATTTCAGAAGCTATTATCCTATTATTCAATTTAGTAATCAGGAGTTTTACGGCAACAGAATACGTATTATGACAAAAGATTCAGGAACTAATGATGTACTTGAACTCCATAGAGTTCTTGACGGAAAAGTTGATTCTGATGCTACAAGAAATATGCCCGAAGTTGAGGCTGTTTTAAAACGTGTTCATGAGCTTATCCTTGAGGATGAGGGCAATGATGAAAATCCTGTATCGATAGGTATTATTTCTCCTTTTAGGGGACAGGTGGATTTAATTTCAAAGGCGCTGCGTCATGTTTTGACTGAAACGACAATCAGAAAACATCAAATTGAAGTGGGTACTGCTCATACTTTTCAGGGTGATGAAAGAGATGTTATGATTTTGTCCTGGGCTGTTGCTGAAAACAGTTTTGTTCAAAGTTTGACTTTCTTGCAGAAACCAAATTTGTTTAATGTTGCGATTACCCGTGCCCGTAAAAAACTTATTAACTTTATTTCGAGGGATCCGAAAGCTCTTCCTGCGGGTTTGCTCAAAGATTATCTTGAGTACATCCAAAACTATATAGATTCTGCCAAAACAGATGAATTTCAAAAAAACAAATTTAAAAACTCTTTTGAACAAGAGATTGCGCAGGCTCTTGTTATGGAAGGACTTCAGGTAAAAGCCGGCATTGAAGCAGCAGGTGTAATTCCTGATTTGCTAGTAAAAGATGAATACTCTCCGGACATAGTTGTTGAAGCAGACGGTGTTGAAGATTCTGAGAAATCAAAAATTTCTGATATGAAAAAACAGACTATTTTGGAAAGAGCCGGATACAAGGTCATTCGTATTTCATATAGAGAATGGCAGCACAGTTCTTCTGCCTGTGTTGACAGGGTAAAGAAACTAATAGCTGAAATTTAGATTAGCCTATTTTGTTAAATCTGATACCTGCTTCGGTGAACATATGTTCAAAGCCTTTGTCATCTTTGTCTTTTATGTCAAAGATATAGTCTTCTGCTCCAACTATTCCTGAGCCAAATACTTTTTGCGTCATTTCAGTACTGTTTTTTGATGCACCTATTCCAAAGCCAAGTGCCATCAAGTGTCCGGGTTTATTGAGGTAAATATCCTCGCCTTTTATTTGATATTTGCTGCCAAAAGAAACATTGCTAGGGGTTATTTTCATTTCATACTCCTTTTATTAACATTTGGAATAAAAGTATAACAATGATTATTTTGTTATTTTGTTAAATAAATTTTTACAAATATTTATAGGGACTAAAATCCTATCAGCATAGAAAGTTCAGAGTATGGAATTCCCAAAGATTTTGCCACATCGGGGTTGGTGAGTTTACCCTGATATGCATTTGTTCCTTTGTATAATTCAGGTGTCGATTTTACGGCAGCTATAAAACCTTTTTCCGTAAGTTTTAAAATGTAAGGCATTATATAGTTGTTTAGTGATATCGTTGCTGTTCTTGCAACACAGCTGGGAATATTCGGTACCGCATAATGTATAACGCCATGTTTTTCAAAGACAGGGTCGTCTATTGTAGTGGGTTCTGTTATTGTTTCAAAGATTCCGCCCTGATCGATTGAGACATCAACAATAACCGCACCTTTCTTCATTTTTTTGACCATATCTTCGGTTACAACATGAGGTGCTTTTTTCGATGGTATAAGCACTGCACCTATGACTATATCAGAACGTTGTATATATTTTTCCAGATTGTATTCATTACATATTACTGTGGAAATCTTTCCGTCAAAAGTTTTTTCTATTTCATAAAGTTTTTGCGGATTTACATCCAGAACAGTAACATTTGCACCCATTCCCAATGCAATTCTTGCTGCATTTGTTCCGACAACACCTGCGCCGATTATCATGACTCTGGCAGGATAAACTCCGGGAACACCGCCTAAGAGTTTGCCAGAACCGCCAAAATCGCTTTCCAAATATCTTGCGCCTATTTGTACTGACATTTTTCCTGCAATTTCGCTCATTGGAAACAAAGCAGGAAGAGAACCGTCTTCTTTTTCGATTGTTTCATACGCTATTGCCGTGATTTTTTTCTTTTTCAGTGTTTCTGTAAGTTCCGGTTCTACTGCCAGATGATAGTATGCAATAACAGTTTGTCCTGTTTTTAATAAAGGATATTCTTCCGGCTGAAGTTCTTTTACTTTTATTATGATTTCTGATTTTGAGTATATTTCTTCTGCTGTATCAAGAATTTTTGCACCGGCATTGGTGTATAAAGTGTCGGAAAAACCTATTTTTTCTCCGGCGCCCTTTTCAACATATACGGTATTCCCCTTTTCTACAAGTATTTTTACGGAAGAAGGAATTAAAGAAACCCTGCTTTCACAGTTTTTTATCTCCTTGGGAACACCAACAATCATTGAGACCTCCTTGTTGTATTAATTAAACCTGAACGGATTTGGATGCTTCTTCTATTTCATCGATAATAAGATTTGCCGCAGCTATAGGATCTTCTGCTGCAGTGATTGGTCTGCCAACGACCATATAATCTACACCCGCACGAATTGCATCTGCCGGTGTTACGACACGTATCTGGTCATTTACAACAGACCAGGTAGGACGTATCGCAGGACACAGAATAATAAACTCATCAGAAAATTCTTTTCTGATTTTTCTTGCTTCGGACGCACTTGCTATTACGCCGTCAATTTTTGACTCCTGAGCAAGATATGTCAGATGAGAAACGTATTCATCGATATTCATTTTTACATTAAGCTCTTCTGTTAAAGTTCTTTGACCAAAACTTGATAAAAGAGTTACTCCAAGTATGGTAGGGGATGGCTGGTTGTATTTTTTTGCAGTTTCTCTTGCAACTTTTACTGTTGTGCTAAGCATTTTTGTTCCGCCTGCCAGATGAGCGCTAAAAGTTGTTACACCTCTTTTTACGAGATTTGATGCTGCTTTTGCTACCGTTGACGGGATATCATGAAATTTTGCATCAAAATATACATCACCGCCTGATTTTTTTATCAAATCAATTGCATCATATCCGCATGAAATAAACAATTGCGGACCGACTTTAAAACATCCTACATAGTCTTTTAAGAGTGTTACCAGTCGTTCAACTTCTTCCAGTGAGTCTGTATCCAGTGCAAGAACTATTCTGTCTTTAGCTGATAAATTTTTATTGTTAAAACCCATACCCAATCCATTATTAAAAATACTTTAGCTCTTCAAATATAGCATTTTAATTGTATTAGTGCAACTCTTTTGGCTCTCTGATATCAGCATCTTGAAAATACTTCAATTTCTAAAGAATCCATAGTGTTAGCAAGAAAATAAGCCGAACTTGCAATCATTGATGCATTGTCCGTACAATACTTCATTGCGGGCGCAAAAACTTTGTATCCTTTGTCATTGAGGGAGAAAAACTTTTTTCTTATCTCTGAATTTGCTGCAACACCGCCGCCCAATACGATTTGTTTTATTCCGTATTTTTCTGCGGCTTTGAGTGTTTTCTTGAATAATGTATATGTTATACATTCCTGAAAACTTGCGGCAATATCTTCTTTGGGCAGATATCCGAGTTCTTTTTCCAGCTTTCTTGTAAGATTTAAAACAGCAGTTTTTAAACCGGAAAAGCTGAAATCAAATTCTCCCTGAACTTTGGCTTCAGGCAACTTGTATGCTTTGGGGTTTCCGTTTGATGCCATTCTGTCGAGATTCAGCCCTCCCGGATAAGGCAGACCCAAAAGTCTGGCAACCTTATCATAAGCTTCGCCTGTAGCATCATCTATAGTTTCTCCGATTATTTCCTGATTGAGATAATCATCGACTTTGATAATCTGAGTATGTCCGCCGCTTATCAAAAGCGCTATCATAGGAGGTTTTAAGTCCGTATCAATATAATTTGCACAAACATGTGCATTCAAATGATTTACGCCGATAAAAGGCTTGTCATAAGTTATTGCCAGTGCTTTAGCTGCATTTAAACCAACAAGTAATGAACCGACAAGTCCGGGGCCTACCGTTGCCGCTATTGCTGTTATATCATCAGGAGTTAATCCGGACTGATCAAAAGCTTCCTGTATTATCAGATTGACTGCATCAAGATGCTCTCTTGCCGCAACTTCAGGCACTACTCCGCCGAATTCACGGTGTGTTTTTATTTGTGATGCAACAACATTTGCAAGCACTTCTCTGCCGTTTTTTACAATGGCACAGGCTGTTTCATCACAGCTTGATTCCAGTGCCATAATAATTACGTTACTATCGGCATCCGGTCCTATAAAAACAGAGTCGCCGGAAATCGGCTTTTTGAATTCTTTTACGAGCTTTTCCATTTTTTTACACTCTGTTTTTTATCTCTTCAAGCAGCATTGTTTCAAAGTCATCAACGGATTTTGTTCCAATCGGACCTTCTCCTCGTTTTCTTATGGCTACAGCTCCGTCAGCCATTTCTTTGTCGCCTACAACTACTACATAAGGAATCTTTTTATCCTGTAAAGCTTCTCTTATTTTGTAATTCATGCTTTCTGAACGATCATCGAGATTGACTCTTATGCCGGCATTTCTAAATTGTTTGTATATTTTTTCAGCATAATCAAGATGTTTGTCTGTTGAAATAGGAACAATTTCAACCTGAGTAGGCGCAAGCCAGAGCGGGAATGCACCGGCATAGTGTTCTATCAAAATTCCGTGGAAACGTTCCATTGAGCCGAATACAACTCTGTGAAGCATCAATGGTGTTTTTAGCTGACCGTCTTTGTCCTGATATTTGATGTCAAAACGGGCAGGAAGATTGAAGTCTAACTGAATTGTTGCACACTGCCATGTTCTTCCTATTGCATCTTTAACTTTAAAATCGATTTTTGGTCCGTAGAATGCGCCGTCACCTTCATTGATCTCGTATTGCATTCCTCTTCTTTCCATTGCTTCTTTCAAGCCGGCTTCAGCTTTATCCCAGTTTTCTATTTCTCCGATATAACTTTCAGGACGTGTTGAAAGTTCAACTTCAAATTTCATGTTGAAAATGGCCATTGTGTCGGCAACAAAATCAATAATTTCATTGATTTCATCAACGAGCTGTTCAGGTGTACAGAAGATATGAGCATCATCCTGAGTAAAACCCTGAACACGGGTTAAACCGCCAAGAGCTCCCGAGTGCTCTCTTCTGTATACAGTACCTAGTTCTGCCATTCTCAGCG
>CALVEJ010000070.1 GCA_944326535.1 Candidatus Gastranaerophilales bacterium
CATCAATTCAAAGCTGTTTTCCAGATCGGAAAGAGAGCTTACATCACCCAGATTGTAGTTGAAATCAATATTTTTTATAGCCTTATTACTCATTAAAATTTTTACCAACTCCAAATAACTAAGTCCACAGATTAAATTATAACTCAACAAAATTGTTAGTCTATAAATTAAATTAAACAGTTTAAAATTTGTAATTTACATAATATTGAAAAATATATTTTTGATGTTATTATAATTACAGGTTAAAAAAGAAACGGTAACCCCGTTTCTTTTTTTCTTAAAGTACGGAGGCGCTATGGATCAAAAGCACTTCAATAAAAACGAAATATTGGAAAAACTCCTCCCGCTAGTAGAAAATACCGCAATGAGATACGGCGTTATTCCAATAGAAGTTGATTTTTCAAAAGAATCAGGCAAATGGTTTTTGAGAATATTTTTATACAAAGAAGAGGGTATTACTCTTGATGATTGTGAAAATGTATCCAGAAGCCTAAATCCATTTTTGGACGATTTAATTCCCGTGAAGTTTTATCTGGAAGTCAGTTCTCCGGGACTTGATAGAAAGTTAAAATCCGACAGAGAATACATTATCTTCCAAGGTAAAACAATAAATTTAAAACTTAAAAATCTCATAGATAATATAGAAGAAAAACAGTTTCTTGCCAAAATACTGGATTTTGATTCGGAAAAAGGTGTGACGGTTTTAAAACTGGATAATCAAAAGACATACACAATACAAACAGATAAAATACAAAGAGCACAATTACACATTGAAGATATATAACTGTAATTTAAATATAGGAGAAAAAGATGATTAAAATCGGTACTGCGCTTTTTGAAGCAACAGAAGAACTCGAAAGAGAAAAGGGTATTTCAAAAGAAGTAATCATAGATTCTTTAAAAGATGCTCTTGTTGCTGCATACAAAAAACACATCAGAGCAAAAGAAGCTCCGAATGTAGAAGCAATTCTTGATGAAACAACAGGCGAAATTGGTGTTTTCAGAACAAAACTCGTTGTAGAAAAAGTAGAAGACGAAAATCTTGAAATTTCACTGGAAGATGCAAAAGAAATTGATGATGAGGTTGAACTCGAAGATGAAGTAAAAATTGAAGTTACACCTGAAAACTTCGGACGTATTGCCGCACAATCAGCAAAACAAGTTATTACCCAAAGAATAAGAGAAGCAGAAAGAAAACTCGTTTTGGATGAGTTTATGGAAAAGAAAGGTACTCTTACAACAGGTATTATTCAGCGTGTTGAAAACAGAAACGTCTTTGTTAATATCGGAAAGACAGATGCTATTTTGCCATACAGAGAACAAATTCCGGGAGAATATTACAAACCGGGCAACAGAATAAGAGTATTCGTTCTGAACGTAAAAGAAACAAACAGACTGCCTCAGGTTATCGTTTCTCATGCACATGCTGAAATTGTCAGAGAACTTTTTGAACTGGAAGTTCCCGAAATTGAAGACGGTATTGTAGAAATTAAGTCAATTGCAAGAGAGGCTGGATTTAGAACCAAACTTGCAGTTCACTCAAATGATCCGGAAATCGATTCAGTAGGCGCATGCATCGGACCAAGAGGTTCAAGAATTCAGACTATCGTTGGTGAACTTAAAAATGAAAAAATTGATATTGTAAGATGGTCTGAAGATCCCGTTGAATATATAGTTAACGCTCTTTCTCCGGCAAGAATTCTTTCCGTTGACATTCTCGCTGATGACGAAAATGCACATGAAGCTCTCGTCGTTGTACCTGATGACCAGCTGAGCCTTGCAATAGGCAGAGAAGGTCAAAACGTGAGACTTGCTCACAAGCTTACAGGCTGGAAAATCGATATAAAAAATGAATCACAAGCCGCACAGGCAGAAGCTGCATATCAGGCGCAATATGAAGAAGAAACTTCTGTTGAAGATGAGATCGATGATACAATCGAAACTGATGAAGAACCAATTGTTGAAGAAGAATACGGCATCGATGCTGAAGACATGGTAGAAGAAGTACCGTCTGAAGAAATTGATGCTCAGGATGATGACGAAGAATAAGTATCATCAACATTCTTATTGAAATAGAGGAGTCTTGAACAATCAAGGCTCCTCTATTTTCATTATACATTTTTTACAGTCAAATTTTAGAGGAAATTTAACTCCATACTCATCAAGTAAAAACAGTTTTTTATTATCTTTTGTTATATTTAAGCAAATACCCGCAAAATCACGCAGGCAGTGTTTTGTTTTCATTAATACAATTTTATTTTCTGGTTTTGAACACTCGGGCGAAAATTCTTTTACATTGCAACCGCATTTTTCATAAAATGACTCAGCCATCTTGTTAGAAACATTGAATGAATAGTCAATATCTTTTACGGGATATTGAGACGGCGCAAATTGTGTATTTCGTCTGGCGATAGTATAATTTTCTTTTGATAATCTTTGAAGGCTTGATATTATTTCTCTTCTGATTTCATTTATTTTGGAAACCGGCATAAAAAGATTAAAACTCTCATCCACAAATACATCTGATGCTTCAAACTCGGTATCACCAAGTTTTGTCAGTTGTTTTATAAGATTTTCTCTTGCTTTATCCGGATTTTTAGCAATTTCAAATTCGGAATTAAAATTGAAAACAAAAGAATTTTTCCCAAAAGTACTAAACTCAATTTTTGTATTATCAGCGTATATTTTTAACGGAATTTTTCTTTTAAACTCAGCTTTTTGAATATTATCAAAAAAAGCTGAATCATAGTTTCTATATAGACATGTACCTGTTGTTATATGCTCAGGGTTTAATACCTGTATAGTATTTGAATTCAAAACTTTACAAACCGTTGTACCAGTCAGGTCTCCGGCATTATTAAAATATGTCAGTTTATCTGAAACATTCAATTTACATTTGTTATTCAACTTTAAGACATTATTATTTACATTGAGGACATTTCCGATTTTTTCACCAATAAATTTTGGAGATTTTGGATTAATAAAAACTTTTCTTTTTCCGTCAAAATAAAAATTTGTATATCCTCTGTTGAATGTTTTAGTTATATCCGGAACAAAGTCTGTATAAACAGAGCCCTTAGATGTTTTCAAATCCTGTGATATGCTATCAATTAAGTTTCTGTAAAAAGAAACAGTATTAATTACATATTCCGCATCCTTTAATCTCCCTTCAATTTTTAAAGAAGATACACCGGCATCAACAAGATCCTTTATGTGCTCAGAAAGATTGTTATCCATCATAGAAAGCAAATAGCCCTTGTTTATAACTACATTGCCTTTGTCATCAACAACGGAATATTTTTTTCTGCAAGGTTGAGCGCATTCACCTCTATTTGCACTTCTTCCTCCTATATAATTGCTGAAATAGCACTGCCCGCTATAGGAAACACAAAGCGCACCATGTATAAAAACTTCTGTTTCTATGTCCACATTCGATGTAACTTCTCTAATTTCACTTAAAGAGAACTCTCTTGGCAAAACAACACGTTCTACATTGCAATTTTTCAAAAACCTGATTTTGTCCAGTGTGTCATTGTTGCACTGGGTGCTTGCATGCAAAGGAATTGGCGGCAAATTCATTTCAAAAAAAGCAAAATCCTGGAATATAATTGCATCAACGCCAATGTCATACAAATTCCAAATTAATTTTTCAACAATTTTTAATTCATTATCAAAAAGAATTGTATTAACGGTAACATAAACCTTTACACAGAATTTATGAGCATATTCCACTATCTTGTTTATATCATCCAGAGAATTTCCAGCCTTTTTTCTTGCGCCAAAATCCGCAGCACCGATATAAACAGCATCTGCGCCGGCATTTATTGCCGCAAATGCACACTCTATATTTTTTGCTGGAGCAAGCAGTTCAATTTTTTTGATACTCTTATTCATTACAAAAATTATACAATAAGTTAAAAAAATATCCGAAAAGTGGTGACATTTGAATATGTTTTTATTACGATAAAAGCAAACTTAAATAATAAAGGAGAAAATTATGCAGGTTATCTTAAAAAAAGATGTACAAAATGTAGGCGAAGCCGGTGATATAGTAAATGTAAAAGACGGTTACGCAAGAAACTTTTTAATCCCTCAAAATGTTGCTGAAATTGCTACAGAAGGTGCTTTGAGAAACAGAGAACAAAATCTGGCAAGAATCAAAGCAAAACAGGAAAAACTTCATCAGGAAGCTCTTGAAATTGCACAAAAAATTGAAGCACTCGGTCAGCTTGAATTGTCTGCAAAAGCAGGTGAAACAGGAAAACTCTTCGGCACAATTACGACCAAAAAACTTGCTGAAGAACTTAATGCAAAACTCGGCACTTCAATTGACAGAAAAATTATTTCTCTCAATGCTGCAATCAACAAAATCGGTGAATTCAAAATGCTTATCAAACTTACTTCAAAAGTAAAAACAGAAATTCCTGTTATTGTTACAGCTTCAGAAGTAATTAAATCAGAAATTGAAGAAGCTCCCGAGACAGAAGAAGCAGCAGAATAAATTTTTAGATTATATACTCTTAAAAGAGATCTGAGAAAATCAGGTCTCTTTTTTGTTACAAATGTTTAATATAAATTAAATTACCGGACAATAAAAATTTTTATAATGTTTTTATTATAATAAGTGAAGGTTAAATTATAGGTTGGCGCATGTCACAAAATATTTCAAATACAGCTCGAAACATTGGAATGTACCAGTATACACCATCTACACAGCAGTCGTTTAGTGCAGGTACGCCTATATCTAACGGAGCAGTAGTTGAAAACAACCCCATCCTTAATGCTGCATCATCAGCACCTGAAAATCCCGCAAAAATGCTGGCTGCAATGGGTATAAGCGCTGCAGCGTTAATGGGTATAAATAGTGCAATAAATAAACCTCTTCTTGAAAAAGAATACAGCAATACTATTTTTTCAAAAATAGAAAAATATATTGATAAAAATTTTACTTCAAAAAGTTGGGTTAAGAATTTATCTAAAAAAACACAAAATTTTAATAAAACACTGCAAAATAAAATAAACAATTCAGAGGTACTTCGTACACTGTTTAAAAAACCAAGCGTAGCCGGACCTATGGCACAGCAGCAGGCAAACGGTTCAATGGGACATATGGCATCCAGAGCCGTTGAAATAATGCAAAAATACAAAAATGCACATCCCGGATTTACAGACTTTGACAAACTTATCAAACAAGGCAGCAGTACTAAATTTGAAAGTATCGGGCAGATCAAAAACTACATGGATGATGTAGTCAAAGCAATTAAAAAGTCCGGTGTATCAACTACAGAAATTATATCAAAGAAACCCAAATGGGGACTTGGGTTAATTAAGAATAAAACTTCTCTTCAAGAAATAGTAAATAAATACGAATTAATAAAAAAATACAAACTCCCGGGCAATACCCTGGGTGCAAAAACATCAGGCTATCTTTTAAGAGGCGCCGAATGTCTGACAAACGGAATTTTTGCGGGCGTTGGCTCAATACTTATGCAGGCTATATTTATAGGTCAATCTGTTAGTGAAGCATCAAAAGCTGAAAAAGGTGAAAAATTCTCTACATTTATGGCATCATTGAGCGAATTGATGGCATTTATGGCTACAATGGGCATTCAGATGAGAACAGTTAATCACCTTGCCGGTTTGAAATTTATTGGTATGCCAGAAGCTGATGTTGCAAAATACAGAAAAGCTGTAAAAATTGCTAATGAAGCTGCAAAATGCGGCAATCAAAAAGCATACAACAAGATGTCCATTTTAATAAAAAATCTTGAACAAAATGCAAAGAAAAATACAAAATGGTACCAAAAACCAGCAAAATGGATTGGAAACATATTTGGTTTCGGCAGAGTAAAAGAGACATTAAAACCTCTTAAATCAAATAAATTTGCAACATCTCTTGCTAAAATACCTAACAAACTTAAGATATTTACCGGTTTTTCTATCAGAACAGCTTTCATTATGGCTGTATTAACACCTATTATCTCAGGACTTGCCAAGAAAGTATCATACGGTATATTCGGTAAACCGGTAAAAACACTTGAAAAGCAGAAAGCACAGGAAGAAGCTGACAAAAAAGCGGCAGAACATCCGGCTCAAGAACAATCACAACCTCAGCAGCCGCAATCTATACAGCAGACACCACAACAGCAAACCGTAAATACTGTCACAACAACATCAGCTGTTCAATCAATACCGCAGCAACAGGCTGCACCGGGTAATTTGATGGATACAATGAGAAATATGCAGCAAACACCTGCACCAATTGCTTCTCAGTCTATAGTCACTCAATCAACACCTGCTGCAAGCTCTATTTCTCCTGATGCAGGAATAAAAAGAACTTATATACCAAACCCGATTCTTGGTCCGGAAAATCAACCCAATATTGCTGCAACAAGAACTGCAAGAATAGATGCGGTATTGAGACAGGCTGATTATGCTGAAGCAATGGCTCAAAAATATCTATAAATCACAAATTTTAACAGCTTATAAAGTATCGAAATATAAATGTTTATAATTAACCTGTATATGTGTAAATATACAGGTTAATATTTTGTTACAATAGGCTTTTAAAACAGCAATTTATCAAAACAGATATACTTTATATATATAAGATATAAACTAGACATTATTATTGGTATTAAGAGAGACTAAAGGATAAACAATTAATGAGCTTTGGCACATACAACAGTTCAATACTGGCATACAATGCATCTATTCCGAGCGAAACACAACAGGTTCAGAATAGTTCATCTGCTGCTGAGACCAATTTGTTTAATTCTAGCGCATCTAATACAGAAACAGTTTCTCAAACAGAAGAAAAAAATAATGATAAGATAAAAGAAACTCAAAGAAATATAGACATCAATAAACTTTCAAAAGAATATAAAGAAAATCCCGCAGGGATAATCAATTATCTTGAATCACTTGGAATAAAATTTACAAATGAGCAAAAAGCCGTATTGACCACTTTGCTCTCAAGCGGAGACAGCAAAAATGAAAACAAGAAAAACATCAAATCATTTTTGCAGATTGTAAAACAAAGTAATTTGACAAGCGATGATATACTTGCAGGTATGCAAAAAGTTGCCGAAAAAGAAAGTTCCGGCTTCTTTAAACGTGTCGGCAATGTATTCAAAACATTGTTCAAAGAAGGTTTTACTGAAGCTTTTGAATTAGCAAAAAGTGAACAAGTATACTACTCTGACAAATTAGGTTCAAATATGAGCGAAATCAGAGAAGAAAGAGAAGATTTTACATCAGAAGGACTTGCTGATATTGCTGATGCGATAACAACTACCCCTGAAATAAAAGATGATACAATGCACTTTGTTGAAAAAGAACAGACCAACGGTGACCATCTTTACACAGAAAATGATGTTACAAAGGTAACTGAAATATTGACAGAATCACCAGACAAAGCTGAGGATTTTACAGCAAATGCAGTGGAATTGGAAGCAATAAAAGACAAAAATAACAATATTAAATATGACGGTTCAACTATTATCAATGTAGATGAAAAAATGATTGAAAATGAAGAATTGAAGCCGACCATGATGAATACAGCAAAAAAAGAAGATATGACTGATGACTACTTAATCGGCATTACTGACAATTTGGTAGAAAATCCTGAAATGCAAACTTCTTTAGATATCTTTTTGAACCTCAAAGACAAAGACGGAAATGACAGATTTAGTGCAAAAAATATATACGATCAGGCTTCATTTATGGTAAATAAAAATGAAGAAATAATCTCACAATACACAAAAGAAACATTACAAATTTCAAAATACGATTATTTGAATGGCGACAATATTGTCTCAATTGCCGGCAATGTTACTGATAATCCGGAAATTAGAGATTCTGTATATGAAAGACTTAATACCGGCAGTTATTCAGGCAACGATATTCAAGATTATGCACAAAATGAAGTAAGTAATAAAACATATTCTGATATAAATACTAATTCAAATACAAACACTACTGCAAATTATTCAACAGAATCCGTCAGCACAGACTCAAGTATTGCTGAATCTAGAACATCAAATCCTATAAAAAATGATAAGACAACATCTTATCAAAGATACATTACAAATATGGCAGAAGATGAAACAGATACAGAAACAAACACATCTACTGTTGAAATTAACGGATCAAAATATGACAGAAAAGCTGTTCAGCAAGCTTTTTACAAAAAATTTGGCACTGTCGGCGATACATTACTCAGCAAACTTGAAGAAGATCCCAAATTTATTGAAACTGTCAAACAGTACAGCGATTACCCTGTAATTTTGGAAGCGATTGCGCAAAATCCATCGCTTGTAAACAAATTATTGTGTACAACATCAGGACTCAGCAAGAATGAACTTGCCGAGATATTACCGCTTTGTACAAATTCACAAAATACAAATCTCATAATATCTTTAACAGAACAATTTGGTGCAGCAAAGGCTGTTATGATGTTTACTGCCGCTAAAAACTCAAATACCCTTGATAAAGCAGAAACAATAATGACAAAAAATACATTGGATAATCAATCAAGAAAACAGCAAATGGACAGAATTTGTTGAGAGGTAGAACCCCGAATTTTCGAAGAAAATTTGCGGTTCGAATCCCTAAAACAAAAAGACTTCCCGAAGGAAGTCTTTAAATATTTGGG
>CALVEJ010000071.1 GCA_944326535.1 Candidatus Gastranaerophilales bacterium
TTGAGAGATCAAAGAGCATTGATGCCGTTGAGAGAACTCATTATGGCAGCAGATGAACTCGGTGAACTTGAAGATACTGCTTTGAAATCATTCAAAAAAATCATGGCTGCCAACTGGCAGGCTATCCCGGGAGCTGCACCTCAAAAGAAAACTGCAGGTGTATAATCCACGGTTACGATTGACATTTCAACCAAAAATTAAAAAAGCTCCTTTGAAAAAGGGAGCTTTTTTTGCGATATAATTTAAAAATGCAAAACAAAGTCAAAAGTTTTTTGGATAAATACAATCTTCTTGCTGATAAAAAAACTTTCCTCATTGGATTTTCCGGAGGATTTGATTCGATGTGTCTTCTGGATATTCTTCACAAATTGTCTTTAGAAAACAATTTTGAAATTACTGCTCTTCACTTAAATCACAATTGGCGGGGGGATGAATCACAAAGGGAACAAAACAATTGTGAAACTTTCTGCAAGGAGCGAAACATTCCTTTTTATACGGAAACACTGCCTGAAAACTGTCAAAAAACAGAAACGGCAGCCAGAGAATACCGTCAGGAGTTTTTCAAAAAATACTACAAAAAACTTGATGCGGACGGATTGTTTCTTGCTCATACAAAATCCGACAACACAGAGACTATTTTATACAGAATTGCAAAAGGCACGGGCGTGAACGGATTGTGCGGAATACTTGAGCATTCACAGCTTGAATTTTGTGATATTTTTCGTCCGTTGATGGATTTTTCGAGACGGGATATTTTGGATTATTGCAAAAAAAATTCCCTCAACGCAAACAATGATTCAAGCAACTATGATACAAAATATGCGAGAAATTTTGTAAGGCATGAAATTGTTTCACGTTTAAAAGAACTAAATCCGGATATTGATGATGCGGTTTTGAAAATGTCTAAAATTGCAATATCAGAACAAAAAATTATAGAAGAGTACATGTCGAAAATAAGAAAAGAAATAAAAAAAGAAAACGGATTTGATACAAAAAAATTTACCGGACTGTCAAATGATTTGCAGAACAAATTTATACTGGATTTTTTGATAAAAAACAGAATTGATTATGACTCCAAAAAAGTCGAAGAAATTTTTTGTTTTATAAATGAAAATTCAAAAAACAAAGCTCAAAAAACACTGTCGCTGACAACCGGTTTGTGGCTTTGTGTTTCAAAGGAAAAACTATATACGATAGATGATATAAATCCGAAAAAGAATGAAATCGAACTAAGAATAAACAGCTGCGGTTGTTATGAATTTCAAAATTTTATTTTTAAAATCGAAGAGTATAAAAAAAACACACCTCCTGTTTTTCCTGATGAAACAGAAAAAACAGCATATATAAATATGGATAAAAATTTTGATTTAATCCTCAGAACTAGAAAAGAAGGGGATATTATACAGCCATTCGGTATGACGAAAACAATGAAATTAAAAAAATTATTCATCAACAGAGGGGTGGATAAATTTGAGAGAGATGGTATCATACTCTTATGCAATAACAAAGAAGTTCTCTGGGCGGCAGGTGTCTGCCTCAGTGACAAATTGAGGGTTGAAACAATACCCACACACAAAATTAGTATAAAAAACAGGTAAGCTATGTTGGACAAAAGAGTTGAAGATTTAAAAATTTTGTTTTCTCAGGAACAAATTGAGAAAAGAACCAAAGAACTGGCAGATGAGATAAACAGAGATTTTGGCACGGAAAAAGATTTGACGCTTATTTGCGTGCTTAAGGGTTCCAGTATCTTTTGCTGCGACCTTTCAAAACACCTCAAGATGCCTGTTCAGATGGAGTTTATCAGAGTATCAAGCTACGGCAATGCAAAAGAATCTTCAGGCAGTGTACAGGCACTTGACCTGACATTGCCGAATCTTGAAAACAAAAATGCTTTGATTGTTGAAGATATTATAGATACCGGCTGCACAATGAAATTTTTGATTGATATTCTTTGCAGAACACATAGACCGGAAAAGCTGAAAGTTGTCACTCTTTTGAACAAAAAAATGGCAAGAAAAACTCCGATAGAACCTGATTATTACGGATTTGAAATAGATGACAAGTTTGTTGTGGGATACGGACTAGATTATGAAGGTTATATGAGAAATCTTCCGTATATAGGCTATTTTGAATAACCTGTTTCTAAAGCTATACGACAGAATTGTTACATGCATAATATTTTACTTTGACAAATGTCTGTTATATCATTCAAATATAGGGTGCAAACATTAATAACAAATAACAGGTATAAATATTATGGACAGTTCAAAATTAAGAAATATCGCCATCATCGCACACGTAGACCACGGAAAAACAACACTTGTTGACTGTATGCTTAAACAGTGCGGTGTTTTTAGACAAAATGAAGTAGTTCAGGAACGTGTTCTTGACAGCAATGACCTCGAAAGAGAAAGAGGAATTACAATTCTTGCAAAAAACGTTTCTGTTCATTATAAAGGATATAAAATCAACATTGTGGATACACCGGGACACGCTGATTTTGGCGGAGAAGTTGAACGTGTACTGGGAATGGTTGACGGTGCGCTTTTGATTGTGGACGCAGCAGAAGGACCTATGCCTCAAACAAGGTTTGTTTTGCAAAAAGCGCTGGAGCTTGGAATTAGAGTTATCGTTGTAATAAACAAAATTGACAAACCTGCTGCGGATCCGGATGAAGCATTGAACAAAGTATTTGATTTGTTTACGGAACTCACAGATGATGAATATCTTCTGGATTTTCCGGTTATTTATTCAAGCAGTCTTCACGGCTATGCAAAGAAAGAACTTGAAGACGACTCGAAAGATATTATCCCTCTTCTGGACTGCATAATTGAAAATGTAAAAGCACCGATAGCTGATGCATCTCAGGATTTGCAGTTTCATGTAACAACGCTTGATTACAATGAATATGTAGGACGTATTGCAATAGGCAGAATTGTTAACGGCTCTATGAAATCACAGGAACAGGTCAGCCATATTCACACGGACGGTTCTGTTACAAGGGGAAAAATAATCAAACTCTTTGGTTTTGAAGATTTGGGCCGTGTTGAGATAAAAGAAGCTCATGCCGGTGACATTGTCGGTATTGCCGGTTTTCCTGATATTCAAATTGGCGAAACAATTGCTTGTCTTGAAAATCCAAAGGCGCTTCCTTTGATAAAAATTGATGAACCTACTTTGCAGATGAATTTTTCTGTAAATAACAGTCCGTTTGCCGGTCAGGAGGGCAAATTTGTTACATCAAGACAGTTGAGAAAAAGACTCTATCAGGAGTTAGAAAAAAATGTTTCGCTGCGTGTTGAAGATACTGACTCAACTGATGTCTTCAGAGTATCGGGCAGGGGAGAACTTCACCTCAGTATATTGATTGAAACTATGAGACGTGAAGGTTTTGAGTTTCAGGTTTCAAAACCGGAAGTTATCTACAAAACAATAAATGAACAGCAGTATGAACCTTTTGAAGATCTTTTGATTGACGTTCCGGAGGAATGTGCAGGAAGCTGTATAGAAAAATTGTCTCAAAGAAAAGGCGAAATGCTGGAAATGAATGTTGTCGGAACACGTTCAAAGATGAGATTTATGATTCCGGCAAGAGGTCTTATCGGCTTCAGGGGTGAATTTATCAGAATGACACGTGGTGAAGGCATCATGAACCACACATTTGCTGAGTACAAACCGTATGCAGGAGATATAAACCGTCCGAGAATGGGATCTTTGATTGCCCATGAAGAAGGTGAGGCAGTGCCTTATGCTCTTGCTCAATTTGAAGACAGAGGCGTATTCTTTGTAGTTCCGAAAACAAGGGTCTACAGAGGTATGATAGTTGGTGAATGCAACAGACCTCAGGATATTCCGGTCAATGTCTGCAAGACAAAGAAACTTACAAACATGAGAACAGCGACGGCTGATGTCATGGTTACTTTGCAGGCTCCAAGAATTTTGACACTGGAAGAGTGTCTTGAATATATTTCGGATGATGAGCTTGTTGAAGTTACTCCGGAAAATATCAGAATGAGAAAGTATGATCTTGTAAAATTAAGATAATAATATAGATAGACATAGACTAAAAAAGCCTGTAAAGAACTTTTCTTTACAGGCTTTTTATTATAATAAATTTTTAATCTTACAAAATAAATGTTCTGTACAAAAAGTAGATTGTACCTGAGATGACAATACATACCGGTATAGTCAAAACCCATGCCCAGACAATATTTCCTATTACACCCCATTTAACGGCGTGTGCTTTGTATGTTGTACCTACACCCATAATTGCGGTTGAGATTACGTGAGTTGTACTCAAAGGCACACCAAAGTGTGATGCTGCGAGGATAATGGAAGCTGCTGATGTTTCTGCTGCAAAGCCGTTTATTGGTTTTAGTTTTATAATTTTACTTCCCATTGTTCGGATAATTTTCCATCCGCCGGACATTACACCCAAACTCATTACCGTAGCACAGGCAAGAATTACATATATAGGAATGTCAAAGCTTCCCTCTGCATTATGCTGAACAATACCACCGGCAAGAAGTGCGAGGGTTATTATACCCATTGTTTTTTGCGCATCATTTGAACCGTGGCTCAATGCCATCAATCCGGCAGAAAATATCTGACATCTTCTGAAGCGGCGGTTTATCTTGTCAGGGTTGCACTTGTAGAATATACGAAGCAAAACAGCCATAACGATTAGCCCCGTACAAAAACCTATAACAGGAGCCATAAACATCGGTGCAACAACTTTGTCTACAAGTTCAAGAAATCTTACACAACCCCAGCCTGCATTCACAACGGAAGCCCCAATCAAACCTCCAATTAAGGCATGGGAGGAACTGGACGGCAATCCGAAAAACCAGGTTATCAAATTCCAGATGATTGCTGCGCACAGTGCACAAAATATTACGTGCAAAGTAATTGTTGACGGATCAACAATACCTGCTCCGATTGTCTTTGCTACGTGTGTACCTGTCAATGCACCGGTAAATTCCAACGTCGCTCCATACACAACCGCCTGACGGGGGGTCAAAACTTTTGTTGAAACAACGGTTGCAATGGCATTTGCCGCATCATGAAATCCGTTTATGTATTCAAAAGCCAGTGCTCCGACTATTACTAAAATCAACAATGCTATTGATACTGTCATATAAATCTTTTTCTTTCTTTTTCTCTCAATAAATACGAACTGCCGTAACAGACTTAACCTGTGGGTTTAGCTCTGTTTCAAAACTACATTCACCACTGCATCAGATACAGAAAAACAAGCATCAAGCGCATTTTCAATATCTTTGTGAATGTCTCTCAATTTTATTACCGTAAGGGCATCATATTTTCCTGAGAAAAGTTCGTCTATAGCGTGGTAATGAATTTCATCACCGTGAGATTCAATCTCTTTCATTTTGAGATTTGTTTCTGTCATTTCTTTTATAGAACTGGATTTTTTGAAATTATGAATGATTATTTTCAGTTCTTCAGTTGCTCTGAATAAAGTTTCAGCCTGCTTTTTCATATTTTCTGTAAAGCATTCGAGTCTGTATACTTTGAGGTTTAGCGAGGCTTTTACTATTCTTTTTGTAATTTTATTCAAAAGAGAAGCAATTGCCTGAATATCCTCTCTGTCTATCGGTGTAATCAAAGTAACATTCAACTGGTGAAGTGTTTCTTTTAAAAGGTCATTGCTTTTGTGTTTCAATCTTTTTGCATTGATAACATGATCTTCTGTCAGAGAGTTTGTGACTATGTCTCTATAAAGGTTTGCAACGTCGTTGCATACTTTTGCACTCTCTTCAAAAAGAGTGTAAAAAACTTTTTCTTCGGGAGGCAGAATATATGCCAGCAAGTTGAATTTACTCATCTTAATTCCTTTCACTAAACTGTGTCAGTTTTGTGTATAAACAAAAAGCCACACACAACCACTCTACCATAAAAAACTATTTTTCATGGCGTTTAAATTTATTTTGGTAAAGAAATTATTACAATTAATTTGTCCGGGAAAATTTCGTGATAAGAAATGCTTTGCAGCCCGCCCTTCAGTCGGCGCCGGCAGTGAAGCCGGATTAACATTTTTCCGATTACTTTGCATAAAAATATTTGTAGCCGTCATTGTATGTTTGTACAATATTTTTGGCAAATCTTTTTCCGTTTGACCAGTATGCCATATGGGATGAAAATATATTTGTTCTGCATTTTACACCCGAGCCGTCATACAAAAATCCGCCGTTTGCTGAGATTGGCATGAGGTTTGCTGAGCTTTCCAGATCTTTCAAGGTTGGTCTGCCTGCCAGCGGCATTCCGATAAAATCGTTTTCATAATTTACAACAAGAAAGAAAAGATCATTTTCAACAAGATATTTTATTGCAAGCTGGAATAACAGATTGCTTGAAGTTCCCTTCTGTGATGCGGAAGATTCAAATATTGTTAAAGGTGCTCCAAAAACAACAAATCCCTTTACTGCGCCCTGCGGCGAACAGTATTTGTCCGTGTATTTATCCAGATTTGGAAATTCTTTTTTCAAATAAGAAATATCCGGATTTGCCACAAATTGGTCATTGTCCGTATAAAACAACAGCTTGCTTTCTTTTAAAGCATCAAGGCATGTGGGTTTGAAGTTGTTCTCTTTTATTGTTTTGGCAAAATATCTGCCCATGTATGAATTATCATCAGTTCCTTTGATTTCATTCAGATCGATTATCGGCATTTTCTGTGTAAGATATTCTGAAGCAAGAAGACTTCCGGCGCTATATCCGTAAAGAATAACCTGATTACCTTTACAATTTTCTTCTTTTACTATGGTGATTAGTTTGTTTAAAAGCGGTGTATAATTTACGGGTTTGCTTATCCAGATAGCATCATGGAGAAGGTGAGAAAGTGTCTCTCTGCCAAATCTGGAAATTAATGACCCTACATTCTTTACATAAGCAAGAGCTTTGTCCAGAGCTTTGAGATTTTCTTCTGTTTCGTCCGCCCAGAAAAATATTATGGGCTGTGTACCGATTTTCTTTTTTCCGTTATCAAGAAGCTTTTTGTACATAAACGGATCATTCTGAAATTGTTCGATCATATCATCATGTACATTGCTTACTGATTCGTTAAAAGCCTCTCTTGTTTCATAAGCCCCGTGGATATAAATTATATCAATCGGTTTCGCATTTGCTGAGATTGGTAATTTTTCCGCCGCAGAAACAAAAGTTCCGCTAAACAATATGAAGAATACTGTTAAAATTAAAATTTTGCATAAATCTTTCATACCTGTCTTCCGCATTCAAAATAAACAGCCGGAAAAATATATCGGCTGTTTGGTAAAGATTATTTTATATATGGTTTTACAAATTCAAGGATTTTTTCAACTGCTTCTTCGGGTTTGACTTTGAATACTTCGTCAGTTTCTCTTACCTTAAACTCAACAAAGCCTTCATTAATTGTCTTTCCTACCGTAATTCTGAATGGAAATCCGATTAAATCCGCATCTTTGAATTTTACACCGGCACGTTCGTCCCTGTCATCAAGAACAACTTCTACATTGGCTTTGCCAAGTTTTTCATATAGTTCGTTTGCAACCTCCATCTGCAACTCGTCCTGAACATTTACAGGTACAATATCAACATGATATGGAGCAATTGCTATAGGCCATTTAATACCGTGTTCGTCATGGTGGCGTTCAACAGCTGCTGCAGCGGTTCTCGAGATACCAATACCATAACAGCCCATAATAAAAGGCTGAGTCTTGCCGTTTTCGTCAAGATAAACGGCATTCATGGCTTTTGAGTATTTTGTACCAAGTTGGAAAATGTTACCTACTTC
>CALVEJ010000072.1 GCA_944326535.1 Candidatus Gastranaerophilales bacterium
CTGGTATTCAAACGGAACTTTGCATGTTTTTAATATGAGAAAAACCCCGAAAGAAAACAAAAAAATGTTTCCGTGGGAAAAAAGGCTCAATGAGCTTTTTGACAGGGCTTCTCTTGAGCTGGATTTTGATAAACGAAAAGCCTTGTACGAAGAATATCAACAGCTCGTTTATGATGAAAAACCAATTATTTATCTGTATTCACCGATAAGAATTTCCGCAATCAGAAACAAATTTGGCAATGTTTACCCGACAGAGCTTGGCGGTGTTGTTCACAATATTGAAGAAATTTATTTAAAATAGAAACGATAGTTCTAATTTTACAAAAAATTGCATTAACTCTTCATAAAGATGTATAATTGTCAACAATAGTTAAATAGTATGGGGAGTTTTTTGGATGAAAGTTTTAATTACGGACAAAATTAATGAATCTGCAAAAAATATAGTTGATGAAGTTGCTCAGGGCGTTATCCTTCCTACAATGCCGGAGGATGAACTGTGCTCAGTTATCGGTGAATATGACGCTCTAATGGTAAGAAGCCAAACAAAAGTTACAAGAAAAGTTATAGAGTCCGGCAAGAATCTGAAAATTATAGGCAGAGCCGGTGTAGGTGTTGACAATATTGATCTTGAAGCAGCGACTGAAAAGGGTATTATTGTGGTAAATTCTCCTGACGGGAATACAAATGCAGCTGCTGAGCATACGGTTGCTTTGATGCTTGCTATGTCCCGCAATATAGCCAAAGCTGCGGCTTCTACAAAACAGGGACTTTGGGAACGTTCAAAATTTACCGGTCATGAGGTTTTTGGCAAGACCCTCGGTGTAATAGGCTTTGGAAAAATAGGACACCATGTTGCAGAAGTTGCGAAAGCTTTGGGTATGAATATTTTTGTTTTTGATCCTTATACAACAAAAGAGGTTGTAGAAAAGTTCGGTGCAGCATATGTAGAGGATCTTGAACAAATATGGCCGGTATGTGATTACATTACCGTTCATGTTCCAAAAACAAAAGAAACCCTGCATATGATAAATGCGGACTCTATCTCAAAGATGAAAAAAGGTGTTCGTTTGATAAACTGTGCAAGAGGCGGAATAATAGATGAAACTGCTCTTGCTCAAGCTCTGGAAACGGGACAGGTTGCGCAGGCTGCAGTAGACGTTTTTGAAACGGAACCCGACATAACCGCATCTGCACTGTCTAAAACAACCGGCGACATACTGATGACACCTCATCTTGGTGCAAGTACGGAAGAAGCACAGCTGAATGTTGCGATTGATGTTGCTCAGCAGATAAAAGAAGTCCTCTCAGGCGGCAGTGCAAGATCAGCCGTAAACATTCCTTCTTTAAAACCATCAAAACTTGAACCCGTCAAAGACTATATGCAGCTTGCTGAAAATATAGGCGAGCTTGCTATGCAAATTTCAACGGGTAATTTGAAGGGGATTTATATTACAACAAAAGGTTCTCTTGCATCACTTGATGTTTCTCCTCTTGAAACAGCAGTTGTAAAAGGCGTGTTGTCTTCATTTATGAATGATGTAAACTATGTAAATGCCCCGTTCCTTGCGAAGAATAAAGGCTTTGATGTTTCGATTACAAAATCAAATATATCAACTGACTTCTCCGGTTCTATTACTTTGAAACTGGTAACAGACAAACAAACAACAACTGTATCGGGGGCAATAATAGCTGAAAATATGCCGAGAATTGTTAAGATTAACGGTTATAATGCCAGCATTGAACCGGAAAAACATATGCTCCTCGTTCCGCACGAAAATAAACCTTCTATGGTTGCCAGAGTTGCAACAATACTCGGAGGTAAGAATATAAATATTACTCGTATGAACGTTGCTCAAAACAGGGCGGAAGCGGATAATATATCCTTGATGATTATAAATACAGGCAGTGAAGTTGATGAAAAGACGCTTGCTGAAATTTCTTCGATAGATGGTGTCACAACAGCGAGATACATAAAATTAACAGCATAATAGAGCTTATGATTTTTATTTGTCCGGCAATGACAGCAGTTTTCTTCATTTCCGGATAGATTTTGTGCATTAAATTGCCGAATAGTTTTGTACTTTGAAATATTAATTTTTTGTTTATTTTTTAATTTTTTCTTGAATTCAATGCTATAAATTATATAGA
Organism: Candidatus Gastranaerophilales bacterium; assembly: GCA_944326535.1. GTDB lineage: Bacteria > Cyanobacteriota > Vampirovibrionia > Gastranaerophilales > Gastranaerophilaceae > Limenecus. The sequence goes on from CALVEJ010000072.1 coordinate 2,149, forward strand.
AAATAAAAGCATGACATAGAATATTATAATTTGAAGGAGAGATAAAACTATGGCAAAAACAATTGGTATTGACCTTGGTACAACGAACTCCGTAGTTGCGGTAATGGAAGGCGGAAAACCTACAGTTATCGCTAACGCAGAGGGTTCCAGAACTACCCCGTCAATAGTGGGATTTTCAAAAACCGGTGAAAAACTTGTAGGTCAGCTGGCAAAACGTCAGGCAATCTTAAACCCTGACAAAACTATCATTTCTATCAAAAGAGAAATGGGTACTGACTACAAAAAGAATATAGACGGTAAAGATTACACACCGCAGGAAATTTCTGCAATGATCTTGAGAAAACTCGCTGATGATGCTTCTGCATATCTGGGAGAAAAAGTTACATCAGCAGTTATTACTGTTCCTGCATACTTTAACGATGCTCAAAGACAGGCTACAAAAGATGCAGGTCGTATTGCAGGGCTGGATGTATTGCGTATTGTAAACGAACCTACAGCCGCAGCTCTTGCTTACGGACTTGAAAAAGAAAAAAGTGAAAAAGTTCTTGTATTCGACTTAGGCGGCGGTACTTTCGATGTTTCCGTTCTTGAAATAGGCGACGGTGTTCACGAAGTACTTTCTACATCGGGTGATACTCACCTCGGCGGTGACGATTTTGACCAGAAAATCATGGACTGGTTGATAGATGAATTTAAAAAACAGGAAGGTATTGACCTCAGAAACGATAAACAAGCTATGCAGCGATTGAAAGAAGCAGCAGAAAAAGCAAAATGTGAACTTTCCTCCGTTGTTGAAACAAACATCAACCTTCCGTTTATTACCGCTGATGCAAACGGACCAAAACACCTCGATATGCAATTGACAAGAGCAAAATTTGAAGAATTGTCTCATGATTTGCTTGAAAGATGTAAAAAACCTGTTGCAGATGCTTTACAGGAAGCAGGCTTGTCAAAAGGTGATATTGATGAGGTTGTATTAGTCGGCGGATCAACTCGTATACCTGCTGTTCAAGCACTCGTAAAAGAATATACAGGCAAAGAACCTAACCAGTCAGTTAACCCTGATGAAGTTGTTGCTGTAGGTGCAGCTGTTCAGGCCGGTGTACTTGCAGGTGAAGTTAAAGATATCGTATTGCTGGATGTTACTCCGTTAACACTCGGTATTGAGACATTGGGCGGTGTTATGACACCTTTGGTGCCAAGAAACACAACTATTCCTGTTTCAAAATCACAGGTATTTTCAACTGCTGAAAACAATCAAACAGCTGTTGATGTACATGTTCTTCAAGGTGAAAGACCGATGGCAAAAGATAATAAATCACTCGGTATGTTCAGACTTGACGGTATTCCGCCGGCAATGAGAGGTTTGCCTCAAATTGAAGTTACATTTGATATTGATGCAAACGGTATTGTTAACGTATCAGCAAAAGATAAAGCTACAAACAAAGAACAAAAAATTACTATCACAAACTCTTCTAACCTCTCTGAAGCTGATATTGACAGAATGGTTAAAGAGGCAGAAGCAAATGCCGAAGAAGACAAAAAACATAAAGAAGAAGCTGAAATCAGAAACAATGCAAACAGCTTGATTTCTTCCGCAGAAAGAATAGTAAAAGACTTTGAAGGCAAAATATCTGATTCTGACAAGTCTAAACTTGAAGAACAGAGAAAAGCTCTTGAAGAAGCTTTGAAGTCAAACAAACCTGCTGATGAAATCAAAAAAATGTCTGAAGACCTGCAGCAAACAATGTACGGCATTTCTCAAGCCGCATACTCTCAAGTTCAGCAGGAATCTCAAGCAGCCGGTTCATCTGATAGCAATGCTTCCGACAATTCATCCGATTCTTCAAACTCAGGTTCTGATGATGATGTAATCGATGCGGAATACACGAAAGAGTAATAAATTACACTTACCCTAATATCAAAGCCCTCAAGAAATTGAGGGCTTTTTGTTTGTAGATTAACTTTATATCGAATATTTAGTATTATATAAATATTAACTATCAATTGGGTTGTTAAAAGACATTAGTTTTAGCAATATTTTTAAATTTAGTAATAGCACCCTGAAACAGCATATCTATTGAGCCCACTGAACCGTTTCTGTGTTTTGATATGATTACCTCTGCTTTGCCTCTGTTTTCGGTATCTTCTTTGTTGTAATATTCATCTCTATATATAAACATAACAATGTCGGCATCCTGCTCGATTGCACCGGATTCTCTCAAGTCCGAAAGCATTGGTCTTTTGTCGGTACGCTGTTCAACAGCACGTGAAAGCTGAGAAAGAGCAATAACAGGAACCCTTAACTCTCTGGCAAGCATTTTTAAACCTCTTGAAATACCGGAAATCTGCTGATTTCGGTCATCTTTGTTGCCTGAGCCTTCCATCAACTGAAGATAGTCAATAACAACAAGTCCTAGCTCTTTTTCTTCCATAGCAAGACGTCTGCACTTTGCTCTTATATCCATTACTGTTGCACCAGCAGCATCATCTATATAAATAGGTGCATCAGCAAAAAGGTTCATCGCATTTGTGAGCTTTTCCCAGTCTTTAGACTGCATATTACCTGTCTTTAACTTCTGGCTGTCAACCTCCGCCTCAGAACATAACATACGCTGAATTAATTGTTCTTTGGGCATTTCCAGAGAGAATATAGCTACAGGTTTTTTTGCCCGCAGACCTACATTCTGTGCAATATTGAGCGCAAATGCAGTTTTCCCCATTGACGGACGTGCAGCAAGGACAATCAAATCTGATTTTTGAAGACCGGATGTCATTGCATCAAGGTCGTAAAAACCTGTCGGCACACCTATCAACTCGTCTCTGTGCTCGTATCTGTATGCGATTTGTTCATAGCTTGTTATCACAAGATCCTTAACAGAAACAAGATCTGTAGAGGCTTTTTTCTGTGCAATGTTGAAAATGAGTTTCTCAGCGCTATCTAAAGTTGCCTCTGTAGACTGATTGTCATAAGCCATTTCAACAATTTCTGATCCGGCATTTATCAGTTCTCTTTTGATAGCTTTTTCCTGGACTATTTTTGCATAATATTCAATATTTGCGGTTGTGATAACATTGAGGACAAGATCATTTATGTACGCTCTTCCGCCGGCAGCTTCAAGTTTACCTTCTTCATTAAGCTTTTCTGATACCGTAACAATATCAATTGCCTGATTTCGGGAATAAAGCTCCGTAATAGCGTTGTATATCTGGCGGTTTGCCGGTTTGTAAAAACTGTCCGGTCTGATTAAATCGGCAATTTTATTCAAACATACAGGATTACTCAATACTGCGCCCAGAATCGCCTCTTCTGCATCAATATTTTGAGGCGGCAGTTTTTGTATTTTTCCTTCTGCTGTTTTTACCAAGCTGTTTGCCAATTTACATTCCTATCTGATTATGTTTTGAGCTATTTACCGTATTCATAGCCAAATTAACAATACTCAAAAATATTATATGTGAATAAAATATTTTATTCATCAATTTTATTCAATATTGCCAAACATTTTTACAAAGATTAAACACACGGGTGTTGAAAACGCCCAAAATAATATAAAAAATAAAAATATTAACTATTTAAAAAGGAGTAATATGTTTAAAAAAATAATTATCCCGACAGAAGAAATAAATTACCGCACAGACGGTATAGACAACAAATATCTTATCAATGAAGGAAGCAGGGCGCTGGGGTTGTTTGCAGCAGCAGCAAATACCATTGTCCCGTCTCAAATCTCTCCGCAGGATGTCTGTTTTTATATTCTCGAAGGGAAAATAGAACTGCATACAGATGACAGAATTTTTGAATTAAAACAAGGGGAGCTGCTTCTAATTCCAAAAACAAGTGCATTTAACTTTACTTTTCTTGAAAATTCAAAAATACTCACAGTAAGACTCTAGGCTTAAATGAATAGCAAGCGTTTCCCGAAGTGAACCCCGAATGTGTTTTAAGCTTCATATCCAACTGCATAGGCAATATTAGCAAAATATCATAAATTTTGCCCAGTGTTCAATAAGATGCAGTGAAAACGGCAGATATTTTTTCCCTTTTCTGAGTCTCTTTCTCAGTTTAAACAATACACTCTTTTTCATTTGAATAGACCTTTTCTTTACTCTGAATAAACTGGGCAAACAAATCGGTATAAACAAGACAAATATAAAAAGAAACAAATGGAATTAACAGAGCAAGTATTTGTCCGTTTAGCAAAATACCCATTATGAACATATGTGCAAATGCCACCAGCATACAATACAAAACCAGTACAACAAAATTGACAATATTACCATCAATCAGGTTATAAGCCCTTTTGATATTCCAAAAGGCACTGATTTTGAAATCATGAACAAAACATAATGCAAACATAGTATACAAAAAGCTGTATACTACATATACCACGCCAGCTGTGAGTAAAAACGGTATTGATTCTTTTGAAAAACTAAATGGTGCAAAAATAAACAAAATCAAAAAGAACAATATAAACGGTACTGAAAGTATAAAACCGCCAATATATGACTTAAGTCCAACATACATGTAATAAGTAAAATACTTCCAATCCGGCAAGCCTTCTTTGTCGTGAATAACTCTGTTGTGAACCGTTTTGAAAAAGTATCCGCTGACAGCAAGAAAGACAATAGCAGACAACATTACAAATAATGCAACCATAAAATAGTTTACCGGCTCAAAGAATAGCTTTCTTATTCCCGGAAATATATAGCCGAAAGCAGGAAAGAACAAAAGCAACCCGCCTATCAATACATTAGAGACCCAATGTTCATTTTTTGGTACAAAAAATAACGCCTGCTTTAGACTAATACCCATTAGCATGCTCCCGACTATTTAAATAATAAACACACTATCATTGTAGCACTTTTTTGTGAAAAAAGATAGTGTGTTTATAAAAATAATAATTAAAATTTTTATTTATTTTTTAGATATGGTGTTTTGCTGTTTGAGCTGTGCAAAATACTCTGATTCAGCAGCATACTGCCCCATAATATGCGTAATTGCAACTGCATTAGCGAACATAATTGCACCTGCAAAAAATATCATTGCAATAACAAGTATTATTCCGAACAGCGGAATTTGCATTAATAACGGGATAAAAAAAGCCAAAAC
>CALVEJ010000073.1 GCA_944326535.1 Candidatus Gastranaerophilales bacterium
GAATGTTTTTTTGTCGAGATAGAGCTGTGTTCAGAATCTTACCGGATTGATGTGTCATTCATAGTTTGTAAGATCCTGAAACAAGTTCAGGATGACAACTTACCGTCATTCTGAGGCGACAGCCGAAGAATCTATTACAAAAAGATCCTGGATGACGACTCTATGTCATTCTGAAGCTTCCGGAATGTTTTTTTGTCGAGATAGAGCTGTGTTCAGAATCTTACCGGATTGATGTGTCATTCATAGTTTGTAAGATCCTAAAACAAGTTCAGGATGACAACTTGCCGTCATTCTGAGGCGACACCCGAAGAATCTAATGTTAAAGATCCTTCGGGTTTCATTCTCAGGATGACTCTCTGCTGAATCTCTTTGTATCGGATTGGTAAATCCGACCTATGTTTGTATGAACTCAATATAAAAGCGGGTTTTGAAAATTCAAAACCCGCCGAAGTTACTTTTTAACCGGTTTGCCGTCAATTATGCATTGCAGCAAGCTGCTTTTTTGTTAGATTGACCGTTGAATGCTTTCAATCCCATATATTTAGCAGCAGAACCGAGTTCTTCTTCGATTCTAATCAACTGGTTGTATTTGCAAATTCTGTCTGTTCTTGAAGCAGAACCTGTTTTGATTTGACCGCAGTTTGTAGCAACTGCCAGATCAGCGATGAACGTATCTTCTGTTTCGCCTGATCTGTGAGAAGCGATAGCTGTGTAACCTGCTTTGAATGCCATGTTCATAGCGTTCAATGTTTCTGTCAAAGTACCGATTTGGTTAACTTTGATAAGAATTGAGTTAGCAGTACCTGTTTCAATACCTTTAGCTAATCTCTTAGTGTTTGTAACGAACAAATCGTCACCAACGAGCTGACAGTGAGAACCGATTTTTTCGGTAAGTATTTTCCAGCCTTCCCAGTCTTCTTCAGCCATACCGTCTTCGATAGAGATGATAGGATATTTGTCAACCCAGTTAGCAAGGAAGTCAACCATTTCTTCACGTGAAAGAACTTTGCCTTCGCCTGCAAGGTTGTATTTTCCGTCTTCATAGAACTCAGAAGAAGCAACGTCCAAGCAGATTTTAACTTGATCAGTTGTGTAGCCTGCTTTTTCAATAGCTTCGATAATAACCTGCAAAGCTTCTTCGTTAGAAGAAAGGTTAGGAGCAAATCCGCCTTCATCACCTACAGAAGTAACCATACCTTTGTTTTTGAGAACTGTTTTGAGGTTGTGGAATACTTCAGCACCCATTCTGATAGCTTCTGTGAAAGAAGAAGCGCCAACAGGTGTAATCATAAATTCTTGGAAGTCAACGTTGTTGTCAGCGTGAGCACCGCCGTTCAATACGTTCATCATAGGAACAGGCAATGTTGTTGCATTGATGCCGCCCAAGTATCTGTACAAAGGCATTTCAAATGCTAAAGCAGAAGCTTTTGCACAAGCCAGAGATACACCCAAAATAGCGTTTGCACCCAATTTTGATTTGTTTTCTGTGCCGTCGAGTTCAAGCATCAATTTGTCGATAGCCTGCTGATCTGCAGCATTTTCTCCGATAAGTTCCGGAGCTATAATGTTGTTTACATTGTCTACTGCTTTCAAAACACTTTTTCCGCAATAGATAGATTTGTCGCCGTCTCTCATTTCAAGAGCTTCAAAAATACCTGTAGAAGCACCTGATGGAACAGCTGCACGGCCTACAACACCGCATGAAAGTGTTACATCAACTTCAACAGTCGGATTGCCTCTTGAGTCAAGAATTTGTCTTGCTTTTACGTCTTCGATAGTTGTTGGCATAATTTTCTCCTTTATTTTTGCCTAAACATTATATATCTCTCTGAGAAAATTATCATACGAAAAAAAAGATTTTACAAGGCTTTTCATGACTTGTTTTTTATTTTTCAAAGACAAATTTTTGTTTATAACAAAACTATTTTTTGTAGCAAATGACGCCGTTTTTTGTCGCATCAATTACTCTCAAAATAGCATCATCGAGTTCATCCATTTCTTTTCGTTTTTCCGGCTGTTGTTTTGCAATCCATTCATCAAGCATTTTGTCAAATTCTTCCTTGTGAATAATGCATTCTCCGGTGCCGACTTTTGAAGAGTATTTTTTACAAATTCTTTGTTGAAGTCTTCATATATTTCTGTTATCGCATCAGACACTGCCTGAGCATTTTTGAGCATAACATCAATATCTTTGTTCATGTTCTTTTTGTCTTCATCTGACATAAAAATCATACCGTTCATTGATTTTTTGCCAAAATGTTTGCCCTGCCCCATCAATGCAGTGGCAAGAGATGCGGAATGTGTTGCCATTTCCATATCGCAGGTAATACCCCAGCTTCCGTCCTGTCCAAAGAACTTGTGTTCGCAAGAATTTCCGCCAAAGTCACAAACCATACCGGCAAAGACATTCTCAAAAGATATCTCACGGCAGTCCGAGTCTGATGTATAGACAGCTCCTCCAAAGTTGCTTCTGGGGTCAAGGGTTATAAAGTTTACCTGTGTTCCTTTATGCCAAGGAATACCCTGCTTTTCTGCCAATCTTTCCATTATTGTTGCATTCAGGGCATGTCCGCATTCATGGGAAGTTACTATTTCTTTTCTGTATTGAGGATCTTCTGCCATGGAAGGTCTGCCGGAGGTAAGCTGCAGATATGCTTCTGTAAAATCTGCTTTTTCAATGAATTTGTGTCTTCTTTCTCTGGCAACATTTTTTGCTTTATCAAGCAGTGTAAGAATTTCCAGATAAGAACAATATTCCATTAGCAGATTTATATGCTTTTTGGTTTCAGCTTTTTCTTCTTCATTTCCTGCAAGTTTTATACCTTTTTTCTTGATATAGTAGTCAATTATCTCACTTCTTGCCTGTTTGTTATATCCGGGAGATTCAATTTCAATCTGATCGATAAATTTGAATGATTTTGTAGTTGCTTCACCTATATAGTCGGGGTTGTTCATAGAGCCCATAACTATAATATTCAAGCCTTGTTCTTGTGCTTTATTCATTTCTCTGATGAGCTGTGACATTGCTTTTTCATGGTATTCGGAAACAAACTCGCCGTATGAGAAGTATTCAAAATTTTCAATAAACAAAACTGCAGATCTGGACGGATTTGCTTCTGCCTGTGCTTTTACCATGCTGAAAAGTTTTTTCATTGATGCTTCAGGACTCAAATTTCCGCCGCCGAATAAATCAACTTCTTTTGTGCCGAAGTCTACTGCATTTATCTCTACATATGGAATTTTTGCTTCTCCGGCAATTGCCTGTGCCGTATACTTTCTTCCCGCACCGACTGAACCGTCTTGAGAATAAATAATAAAACCTTTTGTTCCTATAGATTTGTCTTTTATTCTGTCAACAATTGATTTTGCTTCTTTTTTTGTAGAAGGAGAGCCAACCATGTCTTTGAGTTTTATACCGGTATCAAAAACTATTTTGATTGAACTGTCATTTTCTACGGGTTTAAAGATTTCTTTTGCCTCTTTAATATAGTTTTGAACATCATTGAGACTGATTTTGTCCTTGTCCACATAATAAGCTGAAACAAGATCCATTACTTTTTGAGCTTTTTCAGGATAGTTTCCTTTCAATTGATTGGCTGCTTCAATACATTTTTCTACAGCCTGTTTTGAGAAAGGTTTTTTGATTTTTTCCATAAGTTTCGGCTGTTCTCTGAACATCTTTTTTGTCTGTGCCATGTTCATCAAAGGTATGGAAATTTCACCGACATCGGAGAAAAATGCCTGAACATCGCTGTCATTGCAGTCTTTGTAATATTTGTCTTTGTCAGCCACCATGACAAATTTTACATTTTTGGGTGCTTTCTCGAATATCTCAACATTGTCTCCGTTTATTTCTATACTATCGAGATCTTTGTCCATAATGGACATAATCATCACATAATTTTTGTCTTTGTTTTTTCTGAGTTCATGGAGTTTGGTTTTTATATAATTCATATCCAATTCTCCATTATCATTGAGGTTTATTATTTCCGTATTATCTTTTGTAAGACTTCCAAATCCGTTGTTTGATTTGTCAAAAACATGCAAAAAGCTGTTTATCATATATCCCGGAGACACTTCTTTGTCATGAAGGATGACCATGTTTGTACCTATTGCAAGATTTTTCCATATATTTTTTGCTTTGTCGTCATAGAATGGAAGGTGAATTCTTTCTGCCAGAGGTCTTCTGTCAATTTGAATTTCGTCTTTTAATTCCATACGAAAAGGTACAACTATTTCTTTTTTGATCGTATCGTTGTTCGGAAACATTGCAGAATCAAAAATTGTTGAGTCATGGACAAGTCCGTCTCCCTCCATATCTTCGCCGTTGTCCAGTGAGTACAAGCTGTATATGTCGTTTAAGAAATCTTTTGTAAATTCCGGTTTTGATTTTTGAGAAGCTGCTGTTTTCGGCATTTCTTGAAGTTTTTTGTCGAGTAGTTTAATTTCTTTTTCTATAATCGGTTTGATTTTGTCTCTTTTTGACTGTTCTTTAAATACATTTCTGCCGAGTAAGTCTTCAAAAACGCTGTAAGTGCTGAAAGATGACTCGTCATCGTAGTTTATTTCACCCGAATCAAGTTGTTCGATGTAGTTGTTTACGCTTGCAAGACCGGCTCTGAGTACATGAATTTGGCTTATTTCATTGTGTCCGTATTTTTTTGCCAGTGCTCTTGAGTCTTCAAGAAGTTTTTCTCCGTAGTATGACAAATTGTTTTCTATATCGGACATTTTATTTTTAGTTTGAATTCCGGATGTGCGTTTTACCTGTCTTTCTTCAAAAGCCCCTTCGTCATTCAAAACATATTTTTTGCTGCCAAAGTTTACGTAATATTTTTGAAGCAATTCTGAAGAAGGTGTCGAAAGTCCTTTTTCTTCGTTTTTTTGTATAATATTTGTTGTTTTATTGTTTTTTGAATATGCAGTATTTTTAAAATATATTGTGTTGTACTCAGGTCCTAATTTTGAAATAAACATAAAAATTCTCTCTATATCTGTTACAGTTAGGGATAAAAATAGAGAAATATTTTTTTTGTTAGGTGTTAAAACAAATTTTAAAAAATTGTAATATTTAGATATTTTGTAATGAGTTTATAAAATTTTTGAAATTTTCAATATCTTCTATATTTTTTTTCAGAACTGCCTTTTGATAGTTGTCATAATCTATGTATTCGTCATCAAGAGAATTCTGAAAATCAAGACGGAATGATTCGAGTTTTTGAAGTGAATCTTGAATAAATGTGTCTTTCAGATCATCATCAAGCATGGACATTACGCCTATACGTGTTTGTAATTCCGTAAAAAATATAGTCGGATTGTCGCTTAAGGGGGAAAAAAACAAATCATTAAACTTTTTTTGCCAGTGCAGGGAAAGACCATAGTATGTTGATTTTTTACCGCCTTGAGAAAAGTCGTTTCGAATAGTTATTGTATTTGAATTTAAAAGTCTTTTGAGAGCAGGATGAATTGTACCGACACTTGGTCTTGTGAAACTGCCGAATTTTTCAATAATCTCGGAACGCAGAGAATAAAGAGTTCGTTCACGATTTCTCAGGCTGTATAAAATAAGAAGTTCAATCATACATAAAGGATAGCATATATTTTGAAAAGCTTATACATTTTTTTTGTTTAATATGTCAAACGCCTGTTGGCATGCCTGCTGCTTTGCAGCAAATTCATTGTATTCTCTGGTTTTTTCTTCAAGTCGTTTTTGTAAAACCGTGTATTCTTTTTGTGCTTTCCAAACAGAAAAACCGTCTTGTTGTGTGTTTTGCAGTGCTTTTATTTCAATATCTTTCTTCATTATTTTGTATTGCAAATCCGCAACTTCAGAAGAAAGCTGTTCGACTTTGGGCTTGTTAAACAGCCTTATGTATTCCTGTTTCAGGTCATCTGTTGCAACACGTGCTTTTTGCGAATATTCATCAGCTGTTTCTTTAAAATCTTTTGCTGCCTGCTGTGCTTTTGATTTTACGGTTTTTGATGTTTCTTTTGCATTTTGAGCAGCAGTTTTTATTGTTTTTGATGCTTTTTTTGCAGCAGTTTTTGCAGTATTTTGGATTCTTTGTGTATCTATATCAATAACTATCTCAGGGATTCTTATTTTCATGGGGTGAGCTCCTTTTTGTAAATAATAAAACAAATAGAAAAAATTTTTTGCTAAAATTTTTGTTGTGTTATTATAATAGTACTCAGTTTTTTTGTGAGTAATTATTGAACATTGAAAAGCGGATTTTGCGCAGGCAGACCGAGCGAAGTGAGGGAACGCAGAAGGAACGCCGAAAAAATGAGCGGCAGTTTTGCGACAAGCAAAACTAAGCGAATGACTTGAAGGCGTGAAGCAATAATCCAAGATAATTATCGGACTTTGCCGATGTGGCAGGAACCCGAAAGCATAAAAGGACAAGCAAAAACAATTAAGTATTGTTTTTGCCGGGCTTAGCGGAATTGCAGCATAGCTGCTTCGCCACAAAGGAACTGTAAATTGAAAACTTAATATGCCGATGTGGCGAAATGGTAGACGCACACGCTTCAGGTGCGTGCGAGGAAACTCATGGGGGTTCGAGTCCCTTCATCGGCAAATTAAAAAAAAGAAGAATCAACGCTCAGACTCTTCACCCCTGTTGTTCTTTGAACAACGGTGGTTTACTCTTCGAGCATCCTGCCCCGTAAGGCTCATTCTTCGCCAACGGTGCAAGCAGACCCTTTCATCGGCAAATTTTTACAAAAATTATGTTTGTGATAATATAGTTTTTGTTGAAAATTTAATATTGATGTCGACGTGGCACTCTGCCGACGAGAAAGTGACTAAATGTCACTTTTGAGGAGAGGGGAGGTATACGCAGACATTTGAAAATTTAATATTGATGTCGACGTGGCGGAATCGGTATACGCGCACGTTTGAGGGGCGTGTGGGGAAACCCGTGCGGGTTCAAGTCCCGCCGTCGACATTAAAAAAAGGATAACTAAAGTTATCCTTTTTTTAATATGCTTGATTGGTGAGGGCTTAAATCTGTTTTAGCGGGTTCAGCGGGAGCGAGCTGAGG
>CALVEJ010000074.1 GCA_944326535.1 Candidatus Gastranaerophilales bacterium
CCAAAAGGATTCAGAGTAGGTATAATCCAACCTTGGGAAAGCACATGGCACGCTAAGAGAAAAGATTATCCCGAATTTGTAGCAGAAGATGCTAAACTTAGAAAATATATCAAGAAAAGACTTTACGCAGCAGGCATTTCAAAAATCTTAATTGCCAGAAAAGCTCAGAATGTCAATATTACCGTTGTTACAGCAAAACCCGGTATTGTTGTCGGCAGAGGCGGTCAAGGTATTGAAGAGTTGCGTGCTGATGTTGCAAAACTCGTTAACAGAACTGTTTCTATTGACGTGGTTGAAGTTGCAAGAATAGATGCAGATGCTCAGCTTGTATCAGAGTCTATAGCACTTCAATTGGAAAAACGTATTGCTTTTAGAAGAGCTATGAAACAGGCAATTCAAAGAACAATGAGAGCCGGCGTTCAAGGTATCAAAATTATGGTATCAGGTCGTTTGGGCGGTGCTGAAATTGCAAGAAGCGAATGGGTAAAAGAGGGCAGAATTCCTCTTCAAACACTCAGAGCTGATGTTGATTACGGCTTTGCTGAAGCAGATACAATCATGGGTAAAATCGGCGTAAAAGTTTGGATTTTCAAAGGCAACTTGATGCCCGGTGAAAAAGCAGACCAAAATATCAAAGCTAAAAAAGCCGGTGGACATGAAGAAAAACAAATCGGCGGAAGAAGAAGAAAAAGATCTTCTGAATCTGCTGAATAATCAGTTAATTAATACAAAATAATAATTAGGAGCGACACTAAAATGTTAATGCCCAAAAAAACTAAATATCGTAAAAAAATGAAAGGCAGAATGAAAGGTCATGAAACAAGAGGAACCAAACTTGAATTTGGTAACTTTGGTCTAATCGCCTGCGACCCTGCCTGGATTACATCAAGACAAATAGAAGCCGCAAGACGTGCGATGACTCGTAACATCAAAAGAGGCGGTAATGTTTGGATAAAAATCTTCCCGGATAAACCGATTACAGCAAAACCTGCTGAAACTCGTATGGGTAAAGGTAAAGGTAACCCGGAATACTGGGTAGCTGTTGTAAAACCGGGCAGAGTTCTCTTTGAACTTGAATTTCCTCAAAGAGATATTGCTGTAGAGTCACTTAAACTGGCAGCACAAAAGCTTCCTATCAGAGTTAAAATTATTGAAAAAGAAGCAGCTGAAGCATAGTTAAGTGAATAATTACCAATCGTAATTAAAGGAAAAAACAATGAAATTACAAGAGTTAAAAGAAAAATCAATAGATGAGCTGAATACAATTATCGTTGACACAAAAAAACAGCTGTTTGATTTGAGATTGCAAAAATCATTGCAAAAACTTGAAAACACAGCAAAAATTCGTCAATTGAAAACTGTTATAGCTCAAGCTAAGACATTAATTAAAGAAAAGTCAGAGGTAAAATAAGATGCCGAAGAAAGAAAAACAAGGCGTTGTTGTAAGCAACAAAATGGACAAAACAGCTGTTGTAAAAGTAGCTGAATACAATAAACACCCTAAATATCACAAAATCATCGAAACACACAAAAATTATAAAGCACATGATGCACAAAATTCTTGTGGTGAAGGTGATGTAGTTAGAATTGTTGAATCAAAACCAATTTCTGGTGACAAACGCTGGGTTGTTGCTGAAATTGTTGAGAAGGCTAACTAATAGTATAGGGTGCCAGCGGTTTTAGACTGCGATAGTTCCAATCCGCCGTTGTACAACGGAACAAACAAATAATAATTTGTCTGGCGGATAAGTATAAATTTCTGAAAATTAGAAATAAAGGATAAAAACAATGATACAACAAGAAACCAGATTAGTCGTAGCCGACAATACAGGCGCAAAGGAACTTCTTTGCATCCGTGTTATGGGCAGCTCAAACAAAAAGTTTGCTCATGTTGGTGACGTAATTGTAGCTACAGTAAAAGATGCTACTCCTAATATGGCTGTTAAAAAATCTGATGTTGTAAAAGCTGTTGTTGTCAGAACAAAAGCTGACATCAAACGTGCTGACGGTTCTGTAATCAGATTTGACGAAAACGCAGCCGTAATTATTAACAAAGACGGCAACCCAAGAGGAACTCGTGTATTCGGTCCTGTTGCCAGAGAGTTAAGAGATAAAAACTTTATGAAGATTATATCTCTTGCTCCTGAAGTTATTTAGCGTTTTCCGTGCGGGCACGAAGCTGCCCATGTGAGGCAAAACCACGCTTTTGCCGAACGCCGGTAAAACAAGATTGAAAAACTTAATCAACATTAAGGAAAGAACAATGAAAAATAAGAAAAAAACAGTAGAAGCACACAATTTACACGTTAAACGCGGTGACAGAGTTATTATGACTTCTGGAAAAGATAAAGGTAAAACCGGTAACGTTAAAAAAGTGATCAAGTCTGAAAACAAAATTATTGTTGAAGGCTTGAATATGGTTACAAAAGCTCAGAGACCAAACCCGATGGCTGGTATTCAAGGCGGACTGAACAAAATCGAAGCTCCGGTTGACTCATCAAAAGTTATGCTTTACTGCATGGCTTGTGAAAAAGCCACTAGAGTTAAACGTGAAATTGTTGACGGTAAAAAAGTTCGTGTTTGTAAAAAATGCGGACAACAAATTGACGCTTAATCGGCGTTTCTGTATTACACAAGTATGGGTGCCTTGTTATACATAAATATTATGTTTGTGGCATAATGAAGGTACATTCTACGAAAAGGAAAGAAAAAATGACAACACTGACTAAAGACTTAAAAGTAAGATACGAAGAAGAAGTAAAAGAATCTTTGAAATCTCAGTTTGGTTATGAAAATGTTAACCAGATTCCTAAATTGAACAAAATTGTAATCAATATGGGTGTTGGTGAAGCTTGTCACAACTCAAAACTGGCTGAAACAATAGTAAAACAATTAACAAAAATTGCAGGTCAAAAAGCTGTAATTACTAAAGCAAAACAGTCTATTTCTTCTTTCAAATTGAGAGAGGGTATGCCTGTCGGTTGTATGATTACTCTCCGTGGAGAAAGAATGTATGACTTTTTGCAAAAACTTATCTGCGTAGTTCTTCCCAGAATCCGTGACTTTAGAGGTATTTCTTCAAAAAGTTTTGACGGCAGAGGAAACTATACATTAGGTTTGAAAGAACAAACACTGTTCCCTGAAATTTCTTATGACGAAGTTGATGCGGTATTTGGTATGAATATTTCTATCATTACTACTGCAAAAACTGATGAAGAAGCAAGAGCTTTGCTCGCAGAATTGGGAATGCCTTTCAAAAAGAAATCAAATTCATAATTTAGATATAATAGCTTTTTTAAGCGCAGTAAAACAAAAACAAAATCAATGCAATTTTGCATAAAAAGGAGAAAATCGTGGCTAAAAAATCAATGATAGCTAAAGAACAAAGAAGAGAATATCTTGTCTCTAAAGGTAAATACCCTAGAGTAAGACTTCACAACAGATGTTCTATATGCGGCCGTCCTCACGGATTCCACAGAGATTTCGGTCTTTGCAGAATTTGCCTGAGAAAAATGGCTCACCAAGGATTGTTACCCGGTGTAGTTAAAGCAAGCTGGTAAGTTAACGAGTTAACTTTGCTTTCTTTTGACTATACTGCCTGACAATAATATTGTTCAAGTAAGTAGTTAACGTGTAATTTTTCAATTGCACAAAGAAAAAGGAAATAAAAATATGTTTACAGATCCGATAGCAGATATGCTGACAAGAATCAGAAACGCAAATATCGTTTCTCATGAAGAAGTTGAAATGCCATCTTCAAAATTAAAAGTTGAACTTGCTAAAGTTCTTAAAGAAGAAGGATATATTACTGATTTTTCTGAAAAAGAAGTGGGTAAATTTAAAGTTCTTGTTATAACTTTGAAATATGATGAAACTCACAAACCGGTAATCTCTAACCTGAAAAGAATATCAAAAACAGGTCTGAGAGTATACTCTAAAGCAAAAGATCTTCCGCAGGTATTTGGCGGATTGGGTATTGCTATTATTTCTACAAGCAAAGGTCTTATGACAGACAGAAAAGCAAGAAAGGAAAACCTTGGCGGCGAAGTTCTTTGCTATGTATGGTAGTTTCCTGCAAGCAAATTATAAGTCGGCTTGTACAACTAAATAAACTGACAGAATATTTTACTTTTGGCAGTTTAAGATACTAAATGTCAGATAATAATTAATTGAATTGGAGATAAAAAGATGTCACGTATAGGTAAAAAACCTGTTGTTATACCGGATGGCGTTGAAGTTAAAATCGACGGTCAGGTTGTTACTGCAAAAGGACCTTTGGGTACCGAAACAGTTGAACTTCGTCCTGAAGTGCTTGTTAAACTTGAAGGTAATGAAGTTCTTGTAGATATTGCAAATCATGACGACAGAAAAGCAAGATCTCTCTGGGGTCTTTCAAGAACACTGGTTAACAACGCAGTAGAAGGCGTAAAACACGGTTTTACAAAGAAATTGGAAATACAAGGTGTTGGCTACAGAGCTAATATGGAAGGTTCTAACTTGAATTTGGTTTTGGGATATTCTCACCCTATTCTTGTTACTCCTCCGGAAGGAATTAAAATCTCTGTTGAAGCTAACACAAAAATTACTGTAACCGGTGCTAACAAACAGTTGGTCGGTGATGTTGCTGCTGAAATCAGAAGCAAACGTCCGCCTGAAGTATACAAAGGAAAAGGTGTTAGATACGAAGGCGAATACGTAAGACGTAAAGCCGGTAAAACAGGTAAAAAATAAGGCTTGAGATGAGAATTTCTTTTTCAGGAATATACGATATCAGATTTCCTGCCGGAACTAAACCGGAACAGATAGATAATAAATGTCTGGAAGCGCAAGCTTTTCTCGATGAAAAATATAAAAACACTAAAAACATTATAGATGTGAAAACTCTGGACTGGTTTAATTCAACAAAATCTGATAAAAAATTAGCTGATAAAGGAATAAGAATTTCTACAACTATTGACAATCCCTGGATATTATGTGATTTATTTGAACGTATAGATAAAAGTCTAGGGCAGCAATATGTTGATAAATCAAAAGTCGAACTAGTATTAGATACACAAGCATAAAAAAGCCCGTATGAACCCTTTCAGGTCAGTTGAATAAAATCAACAATCGTAAAAAGAAGGTTTGGGTGAAAGGAAAGAAAAATGATTAAAGTAAAGAACAAAAAAGAACAAACCAGAAAAAGACACATTCGTGTTAGAACAAAAATCTCAGGAACTGCTGAATCTCCGAGATTGGCTGTATACAGAAGCACAAAACACATTTATGCTCAGTTGATAGATGATGTGAATAAAGTTACTCTTTGCTCTGCTTCTTCAATTGACAAAGGTTTGAGAGAAAAACTCTCTCACGGCGGAAATGTTGAAGCCGCAAAGGTTGTCGGTGAAGCTATTGCAAAAAAAGCATTGAAAGCCGGTATTAAAGAATGTGTTTTTGACAGAGGCGGTTTCTTGTACCACGGCAGAGTTTCCGCTCTGGCAGATGCTGCAAGAGAAGCCGGTTTGGACTTCTAATATTCAAGATATTAATAATAAATCTAATAAAAAAGACCTTTCTTTTTCAAGGAGGGTCTTTTTATTTTATGTTTATTTGTGTTGTTGTTTTAGAATTCGGTTTATGTTTTTAGTTAGAAGTTCTGCAAATTGTAAATCTTTTTCAAGAAAACTTGTATCGATACCGGATTTTTTATTTGTTATTAATCTTTTTAAGATTTCTTGTGCTTCTTTAACCTCTTTTAATGCTTCTTTTGGTGATTGACACATAGTCACTTTGGCGAGGTTTAAGTTGGAATTTGCAAGTGCCCGCTCATAATACTCTTTGGGGCGTGCTCTTTTTATCATTGTTCTATAATTTCTTTTTGCATGTTCATAATGGTTGACCAATTTTCTCAAGTATTTTGTATTTTCTCTAATCCATTTTATATGTTCCGGACTGTTTGGCATTTTTGCTTTGTATATTTTTTCTAAATCTGAAATGCGGGCACAGATATGTATTGGATCTTTTGTTCGTTTTGCAAGCGCAAGTTCTTTGCGTGCGATTTCTTCTGTTATTTTTTGACTGGGCGAAAGTTTTAAAAGAAAACTGTATACTGTTCCAGCAAAATCATCCAATCCATAACCGACAAGTCTTTCTGCAAAAAGAGAAATTCGTTTTATCTGTGCGTCAAGATGTTTCTGATTTTCAAGTTCTTTTTTAAATTCATTTAACTCAATAGAAAACGATTGTATTGTTGGTCGTTTTCCCATTTTTATTTTCTTTTCTGTTGCTGTAGTAAAGACTTTTAGTCTTTTAGAAACAGGTAAATTTGTATAGTTAATGCGCATTTTTTTCCCTTCAATGTTTATATAAAAACAAAAACACTTAAGGAATTGCTAAAATTTAGATACCTGTTAGTTGGTTTATTACAGATTGTGCTGTGTAAATGACGGCAAACATTAATATAGCTTCAAACACAACTCCGGCAATTGCCCAGTTTCTTTGAACAGAGTGGAAATGTTCCATACTCTGCCATTGTTTGTTCTGCCACGCCCATTCATTACCTTTAATTCCGCAGTAAACAGAAAAAATTATGCTAAAAAGCCAGCCAAGATACGGAATAAATCCTATGGGAATAATCAAACATGCAATTGGCGAATTGTTAAAAAGCCCCCATATCGGAGCAAGAATGCAGGCTCCCCAGTTAAATTTGTTTACCTGCTTTGGAAATGCTGAACCTTGAACACGGTATTTGTTTTCCTCACGCAATTTGTCCATGTTGTATTTATATTCAACAGCATTTTGTTCCTTTGTTGAGAAGGAGTTATTTAGTGCATTTCTAATTCGTGATTCGTTATTATCCATTTTAACAGTATAGCAAACCATGCAAAAAAAGCGAAGATTTTGTCCTCGCTTTTTTATTTATCTAATATGGCTGCAGAAATTAGTTGTTTTCTTTGTCTTTTCTTTTTCTTTTCGGTTTTTCTTCTGTTTCTTC
>CALVEJ010000075.1 GCA_944326535.1 Candidatus Gastranaerophilales bacterium
GCAGCATTGAATTCTATAACATCCAAGCTTAATACAATTTCAGAAGAGATAAAAACATTAGAAGCTCAAATTGATAAGAACAATAAGCCTAGCAGATATAAAATTCTAACCTACGATTACTTCAAACAACTATGCCATGAGGGTTCTAAGCTATTAACCCATAGTTCCTTAGCTGAAAAAAGAGCATTTATTGAAAAATGTATTGAGTCTGTAACCCTTGACCCTGTTAGAAAATCGGTAAATGTAAAGTTTAATATTAACCCGTTTTGGACGTCTTTGGAAAAACCTAAAAAGACTAAAAAACTGGAAGCTTCTAAGTTTGAAACTTCCAGTGAAATGGTTGCGGGAGCTGGATTTGAACCAACGACCTTCGGGTTATGAGCCCGACGAGCTACCAGACTGCTCCATCCCGCGATAAATTCTCTTATACCCCATTATTAAACGCTAAAAAACAAAAATCAAGTACCAGCTATCAATAGTTTTCAACTAGGTTATTTGCCAAAGTGTTTTTTGAAAAAACCTGTTTTTCTATTTTTATATTCTTTCAAATGATTTTCTTCAAGGTTTTTTTCAATTCTTTCCTTTTTTTCTAAAAACTCAGGTTTATCATATTTGTGGTCTTTATAATGATTATATTCCTCTTCAGTAAACGCCAGTTCATCTTTTAATATTACTTGTGAATTATCGTCATAAATATCACCCATAGTTTCATCCCAGTCCGCTTTAAATGTATATGTTTTTAAAGAAACAGCCTGCTCTATTTTTGTCTGCGGCTCATTTTTAAATGGATAATAAAATTCATTAATACGCCTATACACTGCTCCGGGAGCAGAAATTGCATCAACATTGGGCTTCCCCCATAAGCCTTTAAATGACTGAAAATTAGATGTTCTAAAACCGGACACGGATGTTATTTTCATATATTTTCCCTCAAAAAGTTGTGCTATTTGGATACTTTAAAACTTATAAAAATATTTTTTGCCATTATAATTTCAAAAAAAATACAAATATTAACAATCTATATACTGCTTGAAATATTTAATAGTCTCTTTCAGTCCATCAGTAATATCAACTCTCGGGTTCCAATTTAGCTCTCGCTGGGCAAGCGAAATATCCGGTTTCCTTTTCACAGGATCATCGCTAGGCAGCGGCATAAACACAATTTTTGATTTAGAGCCGGTCAATTCCAGCACCATTTCAGCAAGATTTATAACAGTTCTCTCAGAGGGATTACCCAGATTTACTGGACCAGCAATATTTTTACTGTTATTCATCATACGAATTAATCCCTCTACCAAATCATCAACATAACAAAAGCTTCTGGTCTGCATTCCGTCGCCATAAACAGTTATATTTTCATTCTGAAGAGCCTGCACTATACAGTTAGAAACAACTCTTCCGTCTTTAGGATCCATATTTGGACCGTACGTATTAAAAATTCTTACTATTCTAATATTCGTACCATATTGTCTGTAATAGTCCATCATAAGCGTTTCTGCTGCCCGCTTTCCCTCATCATAGCAGCTTCTTATACCTATTGGGTTGACATTTCCCCAGTATTGTTCGTTTTGCGGATGTTCCAGCGGATTGCCGTATACTTCTGAAGTAGATGCCTGAAGGATTGTTGCTTTATTTTTTTGAGCAAGTTCAAGCATATTCAAAATTCCCAAAACTGATGTTTTGAATGTTTTTACCGGATCATATTGATAATGCGGCGGACTCGCCGGACAAGCAAGATTGTATATCTGATCACAATCCAAATCGATTTTTTCAACAATATCATGTTCAATCAACTCAAAATTAGGACTGCCAAGCAGATCCTGAATATGTCTTTTCAAGCCGGTAAAAAAATTATCAAGGCATATGACATAATTGCCTTCATTTAAAAGTCTTCGGCATAAATGATTGCCGATAAATCCGGCACCGCCGGTTACAAGAATTTTTTTCATTGTCCTTTCCCCACACAATGATACTCAAAACCCAGTTCCTTAAGCTTTTCAGTATTATACTGATTTCTGCCGTCAAAAATAATAGGTTCTTTTAAAAGGGTTTTAATCAAGTCAAAATCCGGATTTTGAAACTCATTCCACTCTGTAGCAAGAATCAATGCATCAGCATCTTTTAAGGCATTATAAGAAGACGAAGCATATTCTATTTCTTCACCAAATATTTGTTTAGCAGTTTCAACAGCCTTTGGATCAAAGGCACAAATACTTGCTCCCGCTTTAATGAGTTCTCGTATGATATTTATCGAAGGAGCCTCTCTCATATCGTTTGTCTCCGGCTTGAAAGCCAGCCCCCAAAGCGCAAACTTTTTAGCTTTTACATTGCCTTCATAGCGCCTTAAAATTTTATTTATAAAAAGATATCTTTGTCTAAGATTTATATTATCCGTTGCTGTCAAGAGTTCGGATGTATACCCATGATCTTTTGCTACAGAAATCAAAGCCTTGACATCTTTCGGAAAACAAGATCCGCCATACCCAAGACCTGCAAATAGAAATTTCTTACCTATTCTTTTATCAGCACACATTCCCAGTCTTACCTTTTCAGCGTCAGCACCAATATTTTCACAAATATTGGCAATCTCATTTGCATATGAGATTTTTAATGCAAGAAATGCATTCGATGCATACTTTGTCATTTCTGCAGATTTAACATCCATTTCAATAACGGGATTGCCTGTTTTTAAAAATGATGCATAAATTTCCCTCATTATTTCAAAAGCCTTTTGAGCAGATGCGCCAATTATTACTCTGTCAGGCTTTAAAAAATCATGAACGGCATCACCCTGTTTTAAAAATTCAGGATTAGAAACAACATCAAAATCAAATTTTGTGTTTTCTTTTATTATTTTTTCAATTTTTTCAGCAGTACCGACAGGAACAGTAGATTTGTTTACTATAACTTTGTAGTCATTCATTGCCGACGCAATATCTTTTGACACATCAAAGACAGATGAAATATCAGCAGAACCGTCTTCTTTTTGCGGCGTTCCAACAGCAATAAAACAAACATCACTTTTTTTAACCGCATCAGCAAGATCAGAAGAAAAGCAGAGCCTGTGTTCTTTTACATTAGACACTATCAATGTTTCCAAACCCGGCTCGTATATCGGCACAATACCTCTTTCAAGCTTTTTCAATTTCTCTTTATCTTTGTCTACACAGATTACATTGTTTCCCCTTTCAGCAAGACAAGTTCCTGCAACCAATCCTACATAACCTGTTCCGATAACACAAAGCTTCATATATTCTCCGATTCTAATCCGAGGTCATAAATACTGACGATTTTATACAGCAGGCACTGTTTTTTGTTTATTGCTCCATATCTATATCTCAAGAAGACTGTGCCTTATTTTGAACGTAATGTTTTAATTGAGCGTTCAAAAAATTCTTTACACAATTTTAACACGAAATTATTGTTTTAGTTGTCTTTATAATGTATGATTTTATATCCGGAAAGAAAACAATAGGAGTGATTATGAAAATATTAGTTATAGGCGGGGGCGCATGCGGCGCAAGTGCAGCGGCAAGATTAAGAAGATTGGATGACAACGCACAAATAACAATTCTTGAAAAAACATATGAAATTTCTATCGCAAACTGCGGGCTTCCTTATTACTGCTCCAATGTTATAGATAGTGAAGAAAAAATGCATGTATCAAGCGTTCAGAAATTTAAAAACCTCTTAAATGTTGATATAAAAATGGGCGCCGAAGTCACACACATAGACAGAAATGCAAAAACAGTAACCGTCAATAATTCGGAAATTTTATCATATGACAAACTGGTGCTGGCACCTGGAGCAAAACCATTTATTCCGCAAATAGACGGAATAAATAACAATTCAAAAGTCTTTACTGTAAGGATGCTTCAGGATGCAGAAAGAATAAAATCGCATTTAAAAAATATTAATGCAAAAAATGCTGTTGTTATTGGCGGCGGATTTATCGGAATTGAGATGGCAGAAAATTTTGCATTGATGAAAGGTGTTAAAACAACATTGATAGAACAGGCGCCACATATCCTGCCGCCTGTTGACAAGGAAACCGCAGCATTTGCACAAAATGAAATGAGAAAACATGGTGTAGAGCTGATACTCTCCGATGGAATAAAATCACTAAGCGACGATGAAATAATTCTAAATTCCGGCAAAAAGCTGCCTTATGATATAGCCGTTCTGGCTATAGGAGTAAACCCCGAGACCGCACTTGCAAAAGCCTGCGGGCTTGAAATCGGCAAAACGGGAGGTGTTAAAGTTAACGAAAACATGCAAACCTCTGACCCTGACATATACGCAGGCGGAGACAACGTAGAGGTGGCAGACTTTGTAACCGGCGATGATGTTCTTATCCCTCTTGCCGGACCGGCAAACAGACAGGGCAGGATTATTGCGGACAACATTGCCGGTTTCAAGTCAGTTTACAAAAAAACAATAGGTTCGGCTGTAGTAAAAGTATTCGATATGACAATTGCCTGTGCGGGAAACAGTGAAGAAATGCTCACAAAAAAGAATATTCCTTTCTGGAAAACATTTACTTACGGATTTTCACATGCGAATTATTACCCCGGAGCAACAAGAACATTCTACAAGCTTTTGTTTAACAACGATGGCGACATACTCGGTATTCAGGCAGCAGGAAAAGAAGGCGTTGAAAAAAGAGTTGATGTCATTGCCACATCAATGAGAAACGGGCTTAAGGTATGGGACTTAATAGATTCCGAACTCTGTTATGCTCCGCCGTATTCTTCTGCTAAAGACCCTGTAAATATTCTTGGTATGCATGCTGACAATATACTAAAAGGTTTTGTAAAACCCGCCTATTTTGAAGACATAAAAGATGCATTGCTTATTGATGTCAGATCTCAAGTGGAATTTGAAAACGAAACTATTCCAAAAGCACTGCATATCTTTACGCCGGAATTAAGAACAAGATACAAAGAACTACCAAAAGACAAAAAAATTGTTCTTTTCTGCAACACGGGATTTCAAAGCTATGTTGCTTCCAGAATACTTTTACAAAAAGGCTTTAATAATGTATACAGTCTGACTGCCGGTATTGAATTGTATAAAGAACTTGTTAGAGACCAAAAGGCACAAGAATTATCAAAAACACCTGTATAAATTTATACAAAAATCAGTATACCAACCCCAGAGCATTAGTCTGTTTGAGCTGCTGTTCCTGATTCATTTGGATAAATTTTTGATAACACATATTTGTAACAATACAGTCCTTCAATCCTCTATGCATACCTTCAGTATTGAAACTGAAATGTGCAGCAATTATTCCAAGCTTTTTGCTCGGCAGCGACGGAAGGAATTTTCTTGCTATTTTCAAAGTATCTATATAATCATTTGTAAATGGCATATCGTAATTTTGTATCATTTGAGTATTAATAAAGCTAAGGTCAAAATTAATATTATGCCCGATTACAATACTGTTTGAACAAAAATTTTTGAAATCAAGAATTACTTCTTTTATACTTGGAGCATCCTTGAGCATATCAAGCGTTATACCTGTTAAATTTGAGATATAACCGCTAAGATAGCCTATAGGTTTCACAAGTTTTGAAAATTCTTCTTTTATCTGTCCGTTTTCAACTCTTATAGCGGAAAGTTCAATAATTTCGTGTTCTTTCGGGTTAAAACCGGTAGTTTCAATATCCAGAACAACATAATTGTTAGGAAACAGTTTCAGGCTTTTGTCTCTTGAAATAGGTGATGACTGCATTTTAACGATACTTTCTGAATTTTGGAGCGTACGAGACTCGAACTCGTGACCCCCACACTGCCAGTGTGATGCGCTACCAACTGCGCTAACGCCCCATTGTGTTATTCGTTTTTCATTTTCTGCAGTTGCGTAGCGCTCAAGACTTCGTCTTGGCTTCCTCTCGAAAAACGTGACATTTAGTCACCTTTTTCTCGGCAGAGTCAACTGCGCTAACGCCCCATTGTGTTATTCGTTTTTCATTTTCTGCAGTTGCGTAGCGCTCAAGACTTCGTCTTGGCTTCCTCTCGAAAAACGTGACATTTAGTCACCTTTTTCTCGGCAGAGTCAACTGCGCCAACGCCCAACAAAACGGTCAATATCGGAAGGTGCCTGCTTGAGATAGATAAGATTGTAACCCAAATTGAATAAATTGACAATATTCAGAACTATTGACGAGACGTCTTTATACGGTAAGATTAAGACAATAAATGAATATTGGTACCTGTGGCACTCTGCCGACGAAAAATGACTAAATGTCATTTTGAGGAGAGGTTGGTAGACGCAAGCAGGATTGACAAGTGAATATTAATGGGCCTGTGGCGAAATTGGTAGACGCACTAGACTTAGGATCTAGCGCCTTTGGTGTGAGAGTTCGAGTCTCTCCGGGCCCACCATTTAAAAAGAGAGCCGAAAAGGCTCTTTTTTAGTGGCTTTTCGCTCGTGATCTGCGTTTGCGGATTTCGAG
>CALVEJ010000076.1 GCA_944326535.1 Candidatus Gastranaerophilales bacterium
TTATTAGCCCGGCGTTTATATTCCGTAAAAAAATAAAAAAAAACAATGTTTTAAGGTATTAGTGTATTATTAAACCAATTTTACAAAACACTTATTTGATAATAAAATTAGAATAAGAAATTATAACGGGATAATACAAGAAGTATGAAAAGAGTAGTGTCAGCAAAAGAAGCAATCAGTTTGATAAAAGATTCCGCAACAATTATGGTCGGAGGTTTCCTTGAATGCGGTGCTCCTGATATTTTGATAGAAGAACTGGCAAAACAAAAAACAAAAAACCTGACAATGATATCAAATGATACAACATATCCTCATGCAGATAAAGGCAAGCTGATTGTAAACAAACAGGTCAAAAAACTTATTGCTGCACATATTGGAACAAATCCGGAAACAGGAAAGCAAATGCAATCCGGCGAACTGGATGTTGAACTTGTTCCGATGGGAACTCTGATTGAAAAAATCAGAGCAAAAGGCACCGGTCTCGGCGGTGTTTTGACACCCACAGGAGTTGGCACAATTCTTGAAAAAGACAAAGAGACAATGGAAATAGACGGCAAAAAGTTTATTTTTGAAAAACCGCTGGGTGCGGATTTTGCATTGATATACGGAACAAAGGTCGACAAATTCGGCAATGTTGCATACTACGGAACAACAAGAAACCTCAACACGGTAATGGCTACCGCAGCTGAAACAGTTATTGTACAGGCTGATGAATTTGTGGACTGTCTTGATCCCAATGAGGTTGTTATACCGGGACTCTTTATTGATTATGTTGTTGTAAAGGGGCAAAATAAATGGAATTGACAAAAGAAAAAAATATTCAACATGACTCCTCTATGCAATATACAACCGATCCAATAATGCACTCTTTCAGAAAAGAAGATTTAACAAAGGAAAAAATCAGAGAAATAATTGCAAAAAGAGCAGCAAAAGAATTTAAAGAAGGCGATGTTGTTACACTGGGTATAGGGCTTCCTACCGCTGTTGCAAACTATGTACCGCCGGAAATGAATATAATTTTTCAATCCGAAAACGGGCTGCTCGGCGTAGGAAAAGATCAGGACAGCAAAAATATAGACAAAAGAATTATCAATGCAGGCGGCGGATACGTAGAAGCAAATTACGGTGCATGTTTTTATGATTCTCAGATGGCTTTTACAATGATGAGAGGCGGACATATTGATGCGACTGTACTGGGCGCTCTTCAGGTTGATGAGGATGGTAGTCTTGCAAGCTGGATTATCCCCGGAAAAATGGTTCCGGGTATGGGCGGCTCAATGGATCTCGTTGTGGGTGCACAAAAAGTTATAGTTGCAATGGAACACACATCAAAAGGACAAATAAAAATCGTCAAAAAGTGTAATTTACCGTTAACCGCATATAAAGAGGTTGATTTGATTATCACGGAGCGTGCCGTATTTGAAGTTACACACAAGGGTCTTTTACTCACGGAAATCAACCCGTTGTTCTCTCTTGATGAGATAAAAGAGTCTACAGGTGCTCATTTCAAAATTGCCCAAAATTTGAAATATATGGAAATCTGATTTTTTAATATTTCTTTATTATTATATGCTTTTTAGCAAAAATTCTTGTTCATATGTTTTTGTTTCGCAAGAATGAAAGTGAACAATAGATTTTTATACAATATATATTTTTCTAATTCCCAATCTTCTTTAGCCTTCGGCAGAAAAAAAGAAGATGATTCTTATATGAAACTAAGATTGTCCGATGCTGAATTAACCAAAATTCAACAGCTTTCAGATACTTATGAAAAAACGACATCAAGCTTATCAAAATTTAACGGTATTTATCAAAAAAAGATAAAATCGTCTTTTCCTGAAATGATAACAATTGATAATGTGAAGGGGTTTCTGTTTAACTCGCTTGTTCCCAAGCAAAAAGAGCCTCTGCAGCTTATCAAAATAAACGCAAGAAAAACAAGTCCGGAGCTTGTAACATTTAATATTCTAGGTGAAAAAAACACACCCTTGATGCAATTTAGAATAGGAAAAGACGGAGTTGCATCAATAAAAAAAGAAGAAAACATTTCCCAACAACAACTTGAAGAAACAATAAAAAAGAAAAATCTCAACTATATTGACACGATAATTAACTCTCTAAAAAATATTGATTTTTACGCAAATAATTACAATATACTGAGCAAACAAGCACGTTTTACCAATAAAACAGATATTTCCGAAACTATATCCGACTACGAGGAACTACAAAAAAGCGAAGGACTAAAAACAGAAATAGAAAGAATTAAAGATAAAAATGCAGAATTGTTTGATCTTTTATTTAAAAAGAGAACAAGAGATACTTTTCCGATAAAAAAAGCCTTCATGGGAGATGTGATTACAGAAAAGACAAAAGGTTTTATCTTTAAAAATGCCCTGCCAAACAACAGAACAATCTCTTTTTATCCGTTTCACGGGCAAACTGACAACAGAACTTTTCGTATAATAATACTGAACGATAAAAATGAAAAAGAAAGTTGTTTTGTCTTTTTTGATGACGGAAAAATAACAAAACAAAGAGAAGGTATGAAATTTGATAAAGATATGCGTCCAAACAAGCTGAATACGCTCTCGGACAAAGATCTTGAAAAATACAATGTCAAAGAACTGCTTGAGACAACAGAAAACAAGCTTGCGGAATTTATAGATTTTGTAAATGAATACAGAAGTACAAAAAAACATAGAAATAACAATACAAATATTGAAACAGAAAAACAGAACAATATCCCGGATACAAAAGCAGCCAACAGAAAAAAAACGGCTGAGTCAGCCAAAGAAATAAAAAGAATAGAAAAAGAAACAAAAATACAGCAAAAACAGGCTGAATTAGAAAAAAGAACAAGGCTAAAAGAACAAAAAGCCGAAGAAAGACAAAAACAAAGAGCTGAAAAACTTGCGCAGAAACTCGCAAAAAAACAGGCAGCAGAAAACGAAAAATTCCTCAACAAAAAGACAAAAGTAAAAAAACAAAACACAAACAATTACCTACCCAAGGAACTTCGTGTTCAAAAAATCCTAAAAACCCAAGAAACCTCTCAAAAAACTGAAACTTCTATGCAGAAAAAAATTAGCACGGAAGATGTTCAAAAGGCAGTCTCTTTTGATTCTATAGCAATATTTGAAATATCTCAGAAACTAACAGATATATTCAATACTGCCGTAGAGAACAGAAGTTCTCATCTTATACATGAAAAGCTGTCAAACGGAAAGATTTTTGGCGGCAGATTTTCATTAACAACAAATGACGGCTCCCAAATTACCGTATCAAGAATGAAATCCCCAAGATACGTTGAATTTGTCTACTATTCAATCAGGTTAACCCCAAAAAACGGGCAGGAATTTGTTTTAAACATAGATCCTGTAATGGGCAGAATTATAGAAAACACACCGGAGGGCAAACCTTTTATCGACAAGAAAAACAATGTCCGCCATATTTCAAAAGAAAACTTCTTGAAACAAAATCCCTCTGCAATAAACCTTCCTCAATATTTTTCCGAAATCTTTGCAACCAGAAATGACAAAGAACGGGAAATTATAAAGTTTAAAAAGTCAAACACAACTTATGCACAGCTTTTAAAACAAAAGGAAATCGACATTCAAAAAGCACTTCAAGCCGCACCTGATATTTCAGATGATTTTCAGGAGTAAAAATTATTTCAGCATTTTATAATTAATTATGAGCTCAATTTCTTTTAAGGCATCTATAAAAATTGATCATCAGAAACTTCAAGAATATTTGCGAAGCGACAGACACTTTGCCTCTGAAGAAAACCGAATAAAAATTACAAAAGTAATCAGAGAAATTGAAAACTTCTCCAAGATGAAAGAACCGTCTATAGTAAAATTGACTCCCAGATTGGACAGCAATCAACTCAATATAATCAGCACGGTCGAGGATGCATCCGGAAACATTAAGACAACAATATCAGAGCGTTCCGGACGAAGGCTTTGCGACAATGATGATTTTGCAAGACGTTTTGTTTCAAATATTCAAACGGGAATAAAAAATGTCCAAATAGCCAAACAAGAAATTGAAAAGATAAAAGACTATATTTCTCAATCCAAATCAATCGAAGATAAAGATTTTATTGCAAAACTGCCGAGTTTTATGCTGGAATCACTAAAAAAAGGAAATAATCCGACACAACGCATACTTTCAATACTCAAACAAATCGAAAAAGAATTTCCGGAACAAAAAAGTAATATTTCAATAAAAAACATCAAAACACCAGCGAGACTAAACAAACAATCAAGAATAAATTCATTCTTTTATGTTGAAAATACGACTGAGCAAAAACGCCTGCCCATGTCTTTGTTGTTAAAAGATCCAGCAGCAAATTTGTTCATATAAAAATATTTGAGTCTTTGAACTGTTTGTTAAATTGTAAAAAAACACATAGTTTGATTTTTCGGCAACTAAAACATGAGAAGTTTTGTTGGGCAGATATGTCCAACCTACATTTGATTGTTAAGTAACATAAGAAAACATAAAAAATAACAGTAGTTTTCAAAAAAATCAACATATCAAATTTTTGACAACTCTGATATGTATGCCGAAAAGTATTTCATATATTATGTTCTAAATAGTTTTTAATAATCTTTGAGTCTTTTTGCCAGGTATTTATATCGGTTGCCCAGGGAGCAAACTCCGTTACTTTTTCCCATCCGTCAAATATTTCCAGCAATTTTTTATAGAATTGGGAAATTAATGTCTTTTTGGGGATAATTACATCTAATAGAATATCCGCATCTTCAAATGTGTAGTTTTCAATTTCATTTCTGCAAAACCTGTGATAAACTTCCATAGTTTCAGCAATAAAAAACCTGACATCAGTTTTATCAACTGCTTCTATGTATAGAATTTGCTCATTTCCCTCATCATCAATGTATAAAATTGATGTTTCATCTGTTTGAGTCAAAAACTCTAAAAAATTCCAAAAATCGTTTATATCAGTTAATATACCCATAAAAGGGATGCAAAGATTCTTACCTTTTGTATTTTTAATGTAAAAAGCATACTCTCCAGAATAATGTCCGTCTAAAACTTCAGTAAAATTTAGAGTCTTAACTTTTGTTGGAACAGAAGTTTGAATTAAATTTATTATTTCGTTTCTTTCTTCATAATCTTTAAATAAGTAGTTGGTATTGCTGGGCATCTTTTATCTCCAAAATAATTTTATCATGAATAACAGCCTTCTGTTACTATAAATATGCCAATTATTTAATAATACTGAAAAAGTCACTATTGGATTGGTCGGTTGGGCATACCTGCCCAACGATAAAATTGGGCATTAATTGGACTTCAGAATTCTTTTGATTTTAGAAGTTTTTAGTATAATTTAAAAATATTATTTGTAATTTTATGTCCTAATAAAGTCCGATTTCGTCTAGTTTAAGAATACAACATCGTGCAGCCTCCAACGGCTAATATTTAGAGTTGTTGGGCAAGTATGCCCAACCTACATTTTGTAAAAGAACACATGGTTTGATTTCTTGTTACAGATGGTTTGATTATTTTGGGACACTTTGTGTTGGGGTAGAAACCCCAACCTACAAGCTAATTTTTAAATAAGTTAATGAATAAGTTTTTCCAAAAATTATTATTTACAGATTCTTTCTTTATCTTTTTTGCTTCAACTTCATTCAAACATTCTTTAGTATTCTTCATCTTTCCCTTCAGCCATAAACGTAAAGGTTGTGGATATTGTGGTCTAAAATCTAAAGAAACATCAAAAACTTCTTTGTCATAAATTTTCTTATTTAAATCATCAACAATAGAAACTCTATTTCTATCAGGATAGCGACCTTTTATTTTATAATTTATGATATTATTCTCGGTTTCCCCACTATATCGATAAAATTCTTTTACCTTAGTTCTTTTAATTAATTTTTTAGTAGTATCAACTAATGTTGTAACGTTATTGATAAAAAGAGAATCCCTAATTGTATTTTGAGGTTGAGAAAAATCTTTAGTTATTAGTTCATAATGTTCTAAAATATCTGATGTACTAGAGTCATAAGTCTTATTATGTTTTAGTACTCTAATGATGTTTGAAGAAGTTCCTTTTGGATTTTTTAACAATTGATATCCTTGGCGTTTCATTTTCAATGCATATTTAGCAATATCTATTTTTTTTATTAACATAATAAAATTTATCCCTATCAAAGAATTATATCACAAACTTTTGTGTATTTTGAATTTCTCAAACTAGATATTTTACAGCCTTTATTATATTATTCGTATAAACTGCAAAACAATAGGATAAACTTAAATAGACGTATATATGTAAATTAATATTAAACCTATAGCAAATTTATTTTTTACGAGGTTTACTATAATATAACATTCAAGTTAAGAAAGGGGTATATATTAATGAACACAAATT
>CALVEJ010000077.1 GCA_944326535.1 Candidatus Gastranaerophilales bacterium
TCAACGAGGTCTTTAGCTTCTTTCAAGCCCAAGCCTGTGATAGCTCTAACTTCTTTCAATACAGCGATTTTGTTAGCACCGGCAGAAGCCAATACTACGTTAACTTCTGAAGCTTCTTCAGCAGCAGGAGCAGCAGCACCCGCAGCAGGAGCAGCAGCAACAGCTACAGGAGCAGCAGCGGATACGCCGAATTTTTCTTCCATAGCTTTTACCAATTCAGCAGCTTCTAACAAAGTTAATTTTTCAATTGATTCCAAAATAGATTCTACACTCATGATTTTCTCCTTTATTAATTTTGAGTATTTTGTACTAATTTTCAGCTGAGAACATTGTTCTCTTTTTATTCGTCGTAATTGCTAAATTACGCTGATTTTTGTTTAGCCACAGCATCGATAGCTCTGACAAGACTGCTCATTACAGCGTTGATAGAACCAACAATACCTGTAGCAGGTGAATTTACGCAGCCAAGCATTTTTGCGTAAAGTTCTTCTTTGGAAGGTGTTTTTGCAAGAGCATCAACCTGTTTTGCATCAAGCAATTGACCGTCCAATGCACCGCAGATGATTTCTGCTTTTTTCTTTTCTTTGATGAATTTTTCAACTACTTTTGCAGCTGAAACTTCGTCATCAAAGCCGAAAGCAATAGCTGTAGATTCTTTCATAGAATCGGAAAGAACTTCAAAATCAGTTCCTTTCATAGCTATTTTGGCTAATGTGTTTTTTGTAACTGTATAGTCTGCACCTGCTTTTTGAAGCTCTCTTCTCAGCAAAGTGATTTCTTCAACAGTCAGACCTTTGTAGTTAGTCAAAATTGCCACTTTAGCCTTTTGCGCATAATCTTTGATATGTGCAATCTTTTGTTCTTTAAAGGCTTTTGTTGCCATAATCTGCTCCTTTATATTTTATGTTTATCGACCTAATTTTATGTATTATCATTTTTGCTGTTTTGAATTGTTGACGGTTCTCAATGTTTAATATTTTGTTTCAGAACGGGCAAAATTCAAAAAATGATTTTACGAAAACCGCAAAATCATTACATCAATAATAAATTAACCTGTTTATGGGAAAACTATCCTTGAATTTATGACCTCGATAGGCTGATTTATTAAGGGATTTTGCTGATTTATCAACAAAACGGCTTTTATTTTGCCTGCCCCGCCTATTGTCTGCGGTTTGTATAAATTATGTTATTTAAAACATGATTAAAAATCAACCATGAAAAGTTACAAAGCGTAATAATCTAGCCTATGCGCTTTTTTAGTCCTGTTTTTACAAGAAAATTGCATACCTTCTGCGGAAGAAAGGACAAAAGTCTGGCAAAGTGAGAATCTTTTCCGATATTGTATGAAAGTTTCGGATTTTTCTTAGAAAGAACTTTTGAAACCAATTTTGCAATATCCTGAGCTTTCAGACCTTTTTGAGTATTTTTTCTGGCATTTCCCGCAAGAAACAAAAGTTCTTTTTCATATTTATCTCTGCAGTCTTGAGTAACATTTTCAAATGTTTTTTCACATGCATCTACGGATTTGTTCCATATCGGTGTTGATACAACACCCGGTTTTATGGAAATGATTTTGAGGTTTTCATTTTTGTTTTCTACTAAAAGGGAGTTGAAAAACATGTCCAGAGCACGTTTCGATGCACAATACGGAGAGACAAAAGGAAACACCCCGTAGCTTGCCATAGAACTGATGTTTACAATTCTTGAACCGTTTTTGTCCAAAAAAGAAAAAAACTTTTGTACAACACGAATTGCACCAAAAACATTTACATCAAACTGTTTTTTAAGAACATCTACCGGCAAAAACTCAACGGGTCCGCCTACTGCTATTCCGGCATTATTTACTATTGCATACAGATTGTTTGTGAGTTTGGATATTTCCTGAAATGCACAATTTACGCTTTCTTCACTTGTCACATCCAAAAATACAGCTGTTATATTTTTATGAAGAGATTCAAGTGTTTCTTTGTTTTCCTGTTTTCTTACACCGGCAAAAACATTGTATCCGTCCTTCGCAAGCTGCAATGCTGTTTCTTTTCCCAGTCCGGATGAAGCGCCGGTGATCAAAATATACTTTTCCATAAAATTTTCCCGTGTTTAATAAGCTTATATAAAAAATTACATCATAAAATGTGGGAAATAAAAAGTTTTATATCAAATAATTCAAATTCTGACCGGACAAATTAGCCTGCCGGCTGCAATCACAAACCCTCATCCCAAAAGAGAGGCAGGATAGCCCTATGTCATTCTGAGGCTTTAGCCGAAGAATCTAAAAAGCAGAAGAATCTATTACAAAAGATCCTTCGCTTTGTTGTCTTGGATTATTGGCGCTCACGAAAAGCGTGGTTTTTGTTCGCATGGACAGCTTTGTGCCCGCCAAAATCCGCTATGCCCAACCTACTCTTTAGCCCACTCGTCATTCTGAGGCTTTAGCCGAAGAATCTAAAAACGGGGTTCGGAGCGGAGCCCTGATGTGATGAAAATTTACTTTATTTTTTGACCGGCATCTCAAATAGAAATCTTAAAAAGACAAAAATATGATATAATTGTCCTGTACATAAAACAGGAAAAATATATGACTCAGGTAAAATTCACCAAAATGCAAGGTGCAGGCAACGATTTTATTCTGCTGGAATACAATGAATATAAAAAAATAGAAGACAAATTTCCGGATGCAGCCAAAAAGCTTTGCGACAGACACTTTGGAATAGGTGCCGACGGTATATTTGTTCCTGTTGAAAATCCGAAAACATACTCTGATCTTGAATGGCTGTTTTATCAGGCGGACGGATCTACCGCACAAATGTGCGGGAACGGTATGAGATGTTTTGCCAGATTTTGTTTTGATAAAAAAATAGTGAACAAAAGAAAGTTCACGGTTCATACGGGTGCGGGAAAAATTGTTCCTGAAGTGCTGGAAGATATGACAGTAAAGGTCAATATGGGAAAACCCATTCTTGAACCTGAAAAAATCCCGTTTAAAGGAAGCAAAAACCTGAATTATCCTCTGTGGAACGGAATGAAAAAATTTCTTGTCAATGCTGTCAGCATGGGTAATCCCCATTGTGTAATTTTTGCGAAAGAAGAAGAAAATATTTCGGAAATGGCAGAAAAGTACGGAAAAGACATAGAATATGACAATCTCTTTCCTGAAAAAACAAACGTTGAGTTTGTAAAAGTAAAAAGCAGAGACGAAATAGATGTCGCAGTTTGGGAAAGAGGATGCGGTATCACTCTTGCCTGCGGAACGGGTGCTTGTGCTTCTGTAGTTGCCGCTATTTTAAACGGACACTGCGACAACAAAGTCAAAGTTAACCTCCCTGGCGGTACTTTGACAATTGAATGGGCGGGTAATTCACAAAATACGGATTTTGATGTATTTATGACAGGTAGTGCCGATTATGTTTATACGGGTGTTATAGATATCTAATGTCAAAAATATTGGAAATTAAAGATCTAAACATTGGTTTTAACCTGTCTGACGGTTTTAGACAGGCTGTTTATGACGTAAATTTTTCGCTTGAAAAGGGAGAAACACTGGCAATAGTCGGTGAATCCGGCTGCGGAAAAACAATTTCTACCTTGTCTATATTGCAGCTTTTGCCTGAGACCGCAGCAATAAAAAAAGGAGAAATCCTTTTTAAAGGAAAAAATCTTCTTGATTTGTCACAAAAACAAATGCAGCAAATAAGAGGAAAAAAAATTGCACTGATTCCCCAAGATCCTATGACATCTTTAAATCCCCTTTATACAATCGGCAACCAGCTTTTGGAAGTCATTGAACTTCATCAGGGATTGAAAGGCAAAGAGGCTGAGGATGTTGCAATAAAAGCACTTACAAGGGTAAAAATCCCCGATGCCAAAGAAAAAATGAAAGCATATCCCCATGAATTTTCCGGAGGCATGAAACAGCGTGTTATTATTGCCATGGCTCTTGCCTGCCACGCAGAAATTATTATTGCGGACGAACCCACAACTGCACTGGATGTTACGGTACAGGCTCAGATTATGGATATATTAAGGGAGATAAAAAATCAAGAACAGCTTTCCGTTATCTTGATTACGCATGATCTTGGTATTGTTGCTCAAAATGCGGACAATGTTGCCGTAATGTATGCGGGCAGGATTGTTGAATATGCACCGGTAAAAAAACTTTTTGAAGATCCTAAACATCCCTATACAAAGGCACTTTTGAATGTAATACTTGATATAAATACTGATAGTGTAGAAACTATTGAGGGGCAGCCTCCTTCTATTACGGATGATATTTCAGGATGTCCGTTTCATCCGAGATGCAGTCAGTGTATGGATATTTGTGTTCAAAACAATCCTAAAATGTCTGATATAGACGGGTCTATAGTTGCCTGCCATTTGTATGACTAATTATTAAACTGTTTGAGTAAATTTCATCCCGGCGTGCAATTGTTTTTTTAGTGTTTTTTATAACGAATTTTTCTCTGACTATTTAAATCTTCAGATTACAGGTTTTAACCCGGCAATAAAATCTTTCAAAAAACATTTGTAAAAACACCGTTTTTATGGTAGTGTTTCAGTGAGAAATTAATGGTTTCGACGTTATTAAAAAACACGATATACTCAGTTTATTTAAAAGGAGAGAAAACTATGACAGAAAAACGAGTATGGTTATTCGAAGAGGGTAACGCAAACATGCGTAATCTTCTCGGCGGCAAAGGTGCAAACCTTGCTGAAATGACAAATCTTGGTCTTCCGGTACCTCCCGGATTGACAATCACTACAGAAACCTGCATGGACTATATCAATCACGGTAACAAAATGCCTGCAGGCGTTATGGATGAAGTTAAAGCAGCTTTGAGAAAAGTTGAAGAAAAAGCAGGTAAAAAATTCGGCGACCCCGAAAATCCGCTTTTGGTTTCTGTTCGTTCAGGTGCAAGACTTTCAATGCCCGGTATGATGGAAACTATTTTGAACCTCGGTATGAATGACCAGACTGTTGAAGGTATGATAAAACTTACCAACAACCCGAGATTTTGCTATGACTCATACAGAAGATTTTTGACAATGTTCGGCTCTGTAGCTTGGGACATTGAAAGAATGAAATTCGAAGAATACATTGACAAAATCAAAGCAGAAAAAGGCTACAAACTTGACGTCGAACTTTCTGCAGAAGATTGGAAATCTTTGATTGAACCTTACAAAGCTCTTATTAAAGCTGAAACAGGCAAAGAATTCCCTCAGGATCCGTTTGTACAGCTGGAAGAAGCTATTGAAGCAGTATTCCGTTCCTGGAACATCCCCAGAGCTGTTGCATACAGAAACCACTACAAAATTGACCACAACTACGGTACTGCCGTAAACGTTCAAACAATGGTATTCGGCAACATGGGCGACGACTGTGCAACAGGTGTATCTTTCACAAGAAACCCATCTACTGGTGAAAACAAATTCTACGGCGAATATTTGACAAACGCTCAAGGTGAAGACGTTGTTGCCGGTATCAGAACTCCTCATCCGATTGCGGATTTGGAAAAAGAAATGCCCGAACAATACAAACAATATGTTGAAATTGCTAAAAAGCTTGAAGAAGGCTACAAAGATGTTCAGGATATGGAATTTACAATTGAAAGAGGAAAACTCTATATCTTGCAGACAAGAAACGGTAAAAGAACTGCAAAAGCAGGCGTAAGAATTGCTGTTGAAATGGCTGAAGAGGGCATCATTTCAAAAGAAAGAGCAATTGAACTCGTTGATGCAAATCAATTGTATCAGGTACTTCTTCCTGACTTTGACCCTGCTGCTAAAAAAGAAGCTCACAAAATCGCTCAAGGTCTTGCAGCTTCTCCGGGTGCAGCTGTTGGTAAAGTTGTATTCGATACAGAAGAAGCAGCTGAAAGAGGCAATGCAGGTGAAAAAGTTATCCTCGTTCGTTTGGAAACTTGCCCTGATGACATCCACGGTATGATTGCTTCTCAAGGTGTATTGACACTCAGAGGCGGTATGACATCTCACGCAGCAGTAGTTGCAAAAGGTATGGGTAAACCATGCGTTGCAGGCTGCGAAGATTTGAAAATCGATCTTAAAAATGAAACATTGACTGATGCAAGCGGTCAAGTATACCACAAAGATGACATCATCTCTCTTGACGGCGGTACAGGTGAAGTTATGGCAGGCTCCGTACACCTCGTTCCTCCGAAGATGGATGAAAACTTCCAGAAACTCTTCCAGTGGGTTAACGAAGTTAAACAACTCGG
>CALVEJ010000078.1 GCA_944326535.1 Candidatus Gastranaerophilales bacterium
AAACCTGACAAATGTCAGGTTTTTTTATTATTGATTTTGATGTTTGTCAGGCTTTATTACCTGAATATTTCTGGATTCAGAAAAATCGCATCTTGCCTGTTTTATTTTTTCTCTTGTTTCTTCATCAAGGCTGTGACCGTTTACGAGCCTGTCCACAAAACCGTTGTTGAGTTTTACAGCCTTTGGCAGTGCGCCTATTTCATCAAGAATGTCTTTTATTTGAACAAAATCATAAGAATACGACTGTTTTGATTGATAAACAAGTGTTTCCCCCGTTGTTGCGGTAACAGGTTTTCCCCCTTCATCAAAATACAGCTTGAAAATTGATTTCAAGTCCTGCAGTTCCGCCTGCATTGTCTGGACAGCCTGCTGAATTCGCAAAAATCTTTCAAACAGATAATCTATGTTGTCTATCTGTTTCATCTGCCAGTCGTATTTTTTCTCGTATAATTTTTTAAGTTTTGGATAAGCCTGAGCAAGTCCGACTGTATCTGCCATTGCTCTGTGGCGTGTGTCAAATTCTACTCCGAATTTGTTCATGAGATTTTCAAGCCCGTGTGATTCAAATTCGGGATAAACTTCTTTGAAAAGGAACTGAGAGTCAATTCTTTGGTTTTCAATCGGTTTGCCGTACAGTCTTTTTGAGGCTTCATTTATAAAGTTGTAATCAAATATAGCGTTGTGAGCTACTATAGGGTAATCTCCTATAAATTCCAAAATTTGGGGCATTACCTCTTCTTCTGTCGGCTGATCAGCTACCATTTCTTCCGTAATTCCGTGAACAGCCATGCTTGATTTTCTGATGTGCTGCTTTGGGTTAATAAGCGTTTCATAGCTGTCTTTTATAACGCCGTTTTCAAGTCTGACGGCAGCAAATTCAATCATTCTCTCTTTTTTATAATCAAGTCCTGTTGTTTCAACATCCAGAACGATTTCGATACATTTTTTTCTTGGCATTCAAATCTCCCTCGTATCTATATTAACACAAACTAATAATCAGTCATCTAATTAAAATTTTTAAATTTTGAAGAAAAATAAAATTGCACGAAAAAGCAGGCTATCATTGAATATTATAGACGCTGTAAAGGGTTAAAAACGTCTTGTGACTTGACTTTTTATCTTTATGCGCTACTATATTCAAGAACTTGATTTTAAATGTGATTGTGAAAGTCAAAGCAGTGATATTTGAACTCAATGTTCCGGGGAGGCTCTAAAGGTTTTTGGGACTGCCGAAGGTAAAATCAGAAGATTACCCGCCTTGGAGCCGGAGCACAAGCTTTTTCCCGTTTCAAGTTACAAAACAGAGGATTAAAATTTGATTAGAAAGTTACTCACACTAACCTTACTATTCATTTTTTGCATTTTAGTAAATCCCAACCAGGCACAAGCAGCTACATCAAAAGCAACAGTCAAAGATTACATTGTAAAACATTCTTTGGAACTGGGTGTTGATCCTGCTTTAGGCTTGAGTATTGCAAAAATGGAGTCGGGTTTTGTTCATGAGAAAAAAAGTTCTTACGGCGCAGTAGGTGTTTTTCAGCTGATGCCGTCAACTGCCAGAAAACTTGGCTACAATCCGTATTATTTGAGCGACAACATCAGAGGCGGATTGATGTATTACAAGATGATGTATCAAAAGTTCGGTTCTGTTGAACTGGCTCTTGCCGCTTACAATGCCGGTCCCGGTAATGTAAGCAAGTACAAAGGAGTTCCTCCTTTTGCAGAAACAAAAAGATTTGTCAGAGGTATAATGAATGAGTATTATTCCCAAAAGGCAAATCCCGATCCTGCAATTCAAAAGTATAAATCTCAAGGATCATCAACAGGTATAAACAAGGCGCTGTCTGTTGACAAAGAAAATAATGTCCTTGTAAAAACCGGGCCTGATACTGATACGGCACTTCCGTTTGTCTCTTTATCAGGCGCAATTTAAGTACAATATAAGTTTTAAAAAATGCATTTTGTAAATTTTTTTCAAAAAAATATAAAATGCATTTTTTTTATTTTATTTTATTTTAAAATATAAATAAGTTGAGAATAGCCGAGGATCTATGTTTAAAGAAACAAAAACGCATGAGGTCACTACCGACGTAGTCATTTTAACGATTAAAGATGGAAAACTTAAAGTATTGCTTGTAAAACGTGCGCATGAACCTTTTAAAGGAAAATGGGCATTGCCCGGTGGTTATGTTCGTATATCGGAAACACTGGATGATGCGGCTTTGCGTATTTTGAAAGAAAAGACAAATGTACAAAACATTTATCTTGAGCAGTTGTACACTTTTGGTGATCCGCTTCGTCACCCGAATTCACGTGTTATCACATGCGCTTATTTTGCACTAATCAGATCTGACGATATAGTTCTTTCTTTTGAAGAAAATACAGAAATTACAGAGGTAAAGTGGCATCCTGTTAATGCTTTGCCTGCATTGGCATTTGACCACAAAGAAATTATCGAATATTCGTTGAAAAGAACAAGAGAGCGTCTTGAATTCTGCCCGATAGCATTCCAGCTTTTGCCTCAGAAATTTACGCTTACTGAGCTTCAAAAGGCTTATGAGCTTATTCTTATGAAAAAGCTGGATAAGAGAAACTTCAGAAAGAAATTTTTGTCTCTGGCAATTTTAAAAGAACTGGATGAGTATACAAAATCCGGTTCAAAAAGACCTGCCAGATTGTACTCTTTTGACAAAATTACTCTTGATTCAAAGAGAGGTCATTTCTTCTCATAAATTCGTAAGAACTTGTGTTCTTATAGAAAAAATTCAAAGTATCTTTTGTCTTTGGATTTTCTGTCTGATCATAGAATGACGATGTCTAATAACACTTACAATGTCATCCTGAGTGCGGATCAGTAAGAATCTAATGTAACAAAATTTTAATAATAAATAAAAAATAGAGTAAAAC
Organism: Candidatus Gastranaerophilales bacterium; assembly: GCA_944326535.1. Classification (GTDB taxonomy): domain Bacteria; phylum Cyanobacteriota; class Vampirovibrionia; order Gastranaerophilales; family Gastranaerophilaceae; genus Limenecus. The sequence continues at coordinate 2,908 of CALVEJ010000078.1, forward strand.
AACCTGATATAAGGAATATATACACATGTAAGGTTTTTAAGACTTTAAGGTGTGTATGATGTTCACATTGAGTATAGGATCAGTTTTTTCAAACGGAAGCGGCTATGTAACAGCGGCTAATAAAGCAATGAATACAGCAATGCAAAGATTGAGCACAGGCTATAGAATAAACTCGGCAGCAGATGATCCCGTTGGGTATATTGTCGCATCCGGATTTAACTCTAAAATCAGAGGACTCAAAACAGCATACCAAAATACTCAAGATGGCTATACAATGCTAAACCTTGCAGACGGTGCACTGTCCGATATAAATTCATTGCTGGATAGAGTAAGAGAACTTGGTCTGATGGGAGCAAATTCCATTCAAACCAAAGAACAAAGGAATGCCCTCCAAAAAGAAGCAAATGAACTCGTTGATGAAATATATAGAATAATAAACTATACGACATACGGAGATGATCAGATTTTGGGGAAGGCAGCAGAAACCCTCTCTGTATTGAGTAATACAAGCTCTACTTCTCCCCAGTTATCAAAAAGTGTCATAAATAGCTCATTACAGCCCATTCTGGCATCGTATACGGCAGCATCATCTACAACACTTGCAGAAACAACATCAACATCATCATCTGCAGAACCGGAGTTTTCAGGTGTCGGATTTATACAGGAAATCCAACAATATGACACGGTTCCGACAGGATATACCGGTATTTATACAGCAGAAGACTTGAAAAAAGTTACATCTACAGGAAATTACATACTGATGGCGGATATAGACCTGTCAGGACAGGAATGGACGCCATTGGGATTATTTAAAGGAGTTTTTGACGGAAACGGTCATAAAATATCGAATATGACGATCAGTGATCCCGATTTAGGTGCTGCAGGTCTTTTTGCGAGTGTTGGCGGCGGGGCAATAATAAAAAATCTTGCACTTGAAGATGTTAATATATCTACTAGCGGTTCTGCCGGAGGAATTGTTGCGCGTCGTGCTGCTAATTCTATGGACGAAGAGATAGTCTTTTCTAATTGTTATGTTACAGGAACTATTAACCATACAAGAACAACTTCCGATTATGGTATATTTTATATTGGAGGAATTGCTGGAAATGGCGATAATATATCTTTTTCTGATTGTTATACAAAGATTAATATTAATGTAGAAGGATATGAAGATTATACTATTGGAGGTATAGCGGGTACTGCTGATGTTGTAAGTAATTGCTATGTTTTTGATTCTCAATTTTTTGCAGAAAAAATTGATCTTAGCTGTTTTGGCGGAATTGTCGGTTCAGGTGTACGAATTGCAGAAAATTGCCATGTAAAAAATACGGATATTAAGCTATATGGATCTTTGATATCTAGTCGTATTGGCGGAGTTATTGGTAGTTTTCAGGTAGAATTGGATGAGATATCGAAATTTCAGAATTGTTCTATTTCTGATTCTTCTATTTTCGCAGATGAGGGAATATTGGGAGGAATAGTAGGAAATGTTTATGCTTATTCTGAAGTTGATACCGCATTTTGTATGAGCGGTCTGTATGCAAATAATACAGATCTTATTTCTCATTCAGATAGATCTTCAATAGGAGGATTAGTTGGTGAAATAGCTTTTGATGATAATGCAAGTAGTTTAACCAACTCATATTTTATTGACGGGAATATAAATGCAGCTTCATCAAAAGGAGTGGGAGGATTAGTGGGAAATATAGATGGTGCTGTAATCGGAGATGTGGATAAAGATAAAAGGTTTACTGTATCAAATTCTTTTGTAACGGGAACTATAATAGGGAAAGAAAAAGTAGGCGGTTTGGTTGGTAACGCATATGCAAATATAGAGAATTCATTTTTAAAGGGACATTAAGCGGCGTTTCAAGTGTGGGTGGCTTGGCAGGTTATATAAGCAATGATATAGCCAACTCTTACAGTTCTGCAGTTATCTCCAGAGGCTCAGATGTTGGTGGTATTACAGGAAGTGGTGGAAATATAACAAACTCATATTGGGATAAAGAACTATCTAATGTAATAGATGCATACGCTGCAGAGGGAAGTATAGACTCAGTATCAAAAGGTGCAACAACAGCAGAAATGAAAGATCCGGCAACATACGCCGGATGGGATGAAACAATATGGAATCTTAATACGGGAGATACGCCCACTCTCAAATGGTATGAAGACCTTTTGGATCAGGATACGACAGATCCTGTTGACCCAAATCCTGGCGGAGACGGCGGCGACGGGGGAACAGATCCTGTTGACCCAAATCCCGGCGGAGACGGCGGCGACGGGGGAACAGATCCTGATGGAGACGGAAATGACGGATCGGATACGGATGACCCCGATGACGACAAACCAAATACAGGCGACGGAACTGCCCCTGATACAGGATGTGATGTAGAAGTTGACAAGGATTTTGAAACAGGTGCAGGTAAAGGCAATGTTCGTCTGCAAATCGGAGCAGGTTCAAATCCTGATACAAATGCAATTTATGTAGACCTGACTTTTGATATAGACGGATTTTTTGCGGATATGACAGATCCGGACAAGTGCCTTGAGACTGTAGAAAAAGTTGATGAATTGCAAAGTCGTGTAAAATCAAAACAGGCAGAATTGGGTGCTGTTTTGAATAGATTGGATTCTGTCATGAATACGCAGCTTACACAAATAGAAAACAATACAGCTGCATATTCTACTGTGATGGATACGGATATCGCACAGGAAACAGTTAATTATGTAAAAGCACAAATACAGACACAGACAGCATCTTCTTTAACAATTCAAACACGCAATTTCTATGTACAGATTATGTTGAATTTAATTAACAGTATTGGATAAAATACACTTTTTGTAAATTTTGATTTACAAAGGTCTATTTTTTGACAATAAAGCCATGAAAAATTCCTTTTATAAAGTGTAGGTTATAAATATGCAAAGGAGTTATTTTGTGCAAATAAATCCTAATGTGCCCGGTTTTAGTCCGGTTGTGTGTGTTGAAGAAAAAATTGATAAAGAAAATAAAACAGTAACAAATCCGATTGAAAAAACGGATTACGTTGATCCGTATAAACAAAGGGCAAAAGTTAGTTTAGAACTGGCTCTGGTGACTTTGCTGCCCAAAGAAAATCTCATTAAATCAGAGGTTTATAAGGCAAAAGAAAAGAGTTTGCACGATACGAGAAAAGCTCAAAGATTAGATTTGAATTAGATTCTTCGGCTGTCGCCTCAGAATGACG
>CALVEJ010000079.1 GCA_944326535.1 Candidatus Gastranaerophilales bacterium
TCTTACACATACATACTACGGCTGTTTCCAGAGTTTCTGGATACTCAAAAAGTTAGAAGTTTACGATACTAAAGTATAATCTTCTTGAATTTTGCATGCTGAAATTGTATAAAAGCTGTCTGACAAAATTTGTCCTGAAAATCAACGGTGTTTAATTAAAATCGCATCAGGACTCCTCCCCGAACCCCGTTTTTCCGTCATCCTGAGGGTAAAACCCGAAGGATCTTTTGCTTTAGGATTCTTCGGCTATCGCCTCAGAATGACGGGTTGGTTGTCATCCTGAACTTGTTTCAGGATCTTATAAACTGTAAAACAAGACATCAATCCGGTAAGATTCTGAACACAGTTCTATCATAAAGCAAAGCCTTTCTGATGCTTCAGAATGACAGTGTCAAACGCAAAGGAAATCCGCTGTCTTGGATTATTGACGCTCACGAAAAGCGTGGTTTTCGTTCGCATGGGCAGCTTTGCGCCCGCCAAAATCCGCCCAGAATGACGGTAAGAGAGTAGGTTGGGCATACCTGCCCAACAAATACCGTTTAAAATGTATAGTTTTATAAAACAATAGAAAATTTTCAGCAATTTTTGATAGAGTTGTGTTTTAGAATAATAAAGTTTTTCTAAGTAAGTATGGAAGTATCAATTGATTTCTCTATTACCAATAAAAAATAACGTATCATTACCTCAATTCAGAGGAAGCCTTGTCCACAGTTCCCTAAAAGCACAAGCAGACACCTTTATGCAGGGAGGTTATTATGACAAGGCTATAGAGCTATACAACAAAATTCTTGCATCATATCCGGATGATGCAAATATCCGGCTGAACCTGGCAAAAACATATAGTTTTAACAACCAGTACAAAGAAGCAATTCCTCATCTTGAAGCATATGTTGCCGCAAATCCCGATGATATTGAGAATATTACACTTCTCGGCGAGTGTTATAAAAAAAGCGGTTCTTTTTCAAAATCAATTGAATATTTCAACAGAGCTTTAAAAATTGAACCAAATTATGATTATGCCAAAAGAAATCTTCTTGATGCGCAAAACCTGCTTTTGGCATGCATAGATCCGCAAAAAGCACAGCAGGAAAAATATGAAACAGCCATGAATAATTTAACTCAGGCGGTGAAAATAGCCAAAAATTACTTTCCCAGAGGCTATACAAATAATATGAAAGATATCGTTGTTTCGTTTGACAAAACATCTAAAATGGGCGGACGCTCAAACATTGCACAATATGAGCACAACAAAAGAAGAATTTCTGTTACGGACGAATATACATATGCTGATCCCCAGTTGACCGGCGCATATATTATTCATGAATTTGTGCACGGAAAAGATAACGATCCTTATACCTCTGTACGGGAAGAACAGGATGCATACAGGGTTCAGGCAAAATACTGGACTGAAAATGTGAAAAATGTTTATGATCCTGAAATGGACTACGTGTCTGACCTATATAAACAGAGCGCAAAAGCATTGGATGACAGAGTAGCGGAAATATACAGGCTTAGAGATCCGGGTATTGCTGAGACCTCATACAACCATCCTCCTACAGGAAAAAAGGCTGCTGCATATTCCTTGAATGGAACCTCTGGTCAGCCGCTTAAAGCGTATGATATTATTGTTTAAGAATGTAAATAAGTGTAACAATGTCACTCATTATTAGCGCATGTTTATGCAAAAATATTTTTTGAGGAACTTTATTAAAAAGCCAAACAGAATAAGTTAGTGTAAGTATGATTAACCCTGTAAATTTTAAAGTTAAGCCGTCAGCAATAAGAAAATTTGTAACACAATTGGATAAGTCGGGTGCTATTTTGCCGGTTGTTCTTCTTGAAGGTACGGTTACCGGCGGAAGAACATATCAGGCATACAAAAGAGACGGTTTTGTAGAAGCACGTGAAAGAGTAACAGAAGAATCTCTCGGTGCTATTTTCTGGCTATTCGGGGCAACAATATTTGGCAAACTGTTCGACAAAATCGGACAAGCGTTTATGAAAATACCGAAAGACATGCCCGATGTTGGTGTAGATATAGGAAGAAGCCCGTTCAAAAACTATATCAGAGATATGGCGTCTAAATTAAAAGTTTCTCCTGAATATCTGGCAAAATTCTCTGTCGGAAAGACATTTGCCAGCCTTATTACGGCGTGTCTGTTTATCGGATATGTTGTTCCGAAAGTCAATCAGGCGATTACAAGACACATCTATGGCAGAATGGATAAAAAAGACCCGAACCACGAAAAGGCGCCAAATCCATATACAACGAAACTTACTATTAAAGATGCACGTTCTATATTCTCGGCAAAAGGTATATCCATAAATGCGGTAGAAAACTTTAAAGCAAACAAAGATGACGCAGCACAGATTGGACGCAAAATAGAACAAAATTCTGTCATTCCAAAGCCAATACAAGCACAGCAAGTGCAATCTGACATTGTTTTGGCTAATTCTGCGGCACCGGCATCGCAACAAACCGGTCAGGCACAGTCGGCATCTGTTCAAACAGAGCCGAATGCACAAAATCCTTCATTCAAAGGTTCTACAGAATCAATGCTTCGTATCGTTCAAAACTTTGAAGAAAATGCTATCTGGAAACTTATGGGTACAGACGTTGGTACAGTATCCGGCAGAACTATCAATGCAAGAAACAAGGATGAACGTGTAGAAATACTGTTTAGAGATCTTTCGTCAATCTATTTCTATTGCTTCTCCATGCCGGCAATAATGAAGTTTATGAACAAACATGATGCATTTGGCGGTGCCAATACAAAACTAAATCCTATGAGCGCAATGGAAGTTCACAACTATTTGATTGACAAAATGGCAGAACAAAAAATGCCTGACAAAGTCAATGTTAATACATTCAAAGAGTTTGCTCTTGGTAAAGAACTTGATACAAAATTGTTTGAAAAATTCTTTGAACAAAGGCAACAACCCGAACCGAAAAAATATTTGTTTGGTTTGATAAAGAAAAAACAGGAGCTTGAACCGAGAATTATAAAGCTCTCTGACTTTGAAGCAGGAATTGACAAATATGCAAAATCGGAAGACAAAGACAGAATAAAAGAACTGGCAAGAAAGATGTCAGAAGTTATGCAGCCTGAAAGATATTTTGAAAAAGAAAAAATAACTGCAAGAATTTTAACAGAATCTCAGGTTGAAGATATCTTAAGAGGTGGTATTGTCAGAGATCCTGATTTTATGAGCGGTGTTTTGAATAATATATTTAAAGACAAACACAATCCAAAGCCGCTTTCAGATCCGTACAAATACATACCTCTTACGCAAATTGAAGAAAGAAAACAACAGGTAATTGACTACGTAAAAGCAATAGTTAAAGATGCGGTTGAATCTGGCAGCGTCACTCCGGAAAGAATGATGAAACTTAATAAGAGAAATATGTCCAGAAACGGCTTGTTTATGGGGCTTGCGATGGGTGTTTCCGCATTGTTCCTGTCAACAATCATTCCGAAAATTCAATACTATATTACCTTCTTAAGAACAGGTAAAAATTCTTTCCCGGGAACAGAAGGTATTGCAGAAAACAAATAGGTCTGTTTTTAGATTCTTCGGCTAAAGCCTCGGAATGACGGCAAGAGAGTAGGTCAGGCACCTTGCCCGACAAATATCTCAATTACCTAATAAAACCTCTGGTTTTTAAGGCAGAGGTTTTATTTGAAATTATCAAAAACTGTATCCTTTTGCTTTGACAGCTGCTTTTGCATCGCTTTCAAACATTGAAATAAGTTTTTCCGTGTCAATTATGTATGTTGTATATCCGGAAGTGGAGGATGCCCACTGGTTTACTTTATTTAAAGTTGTTGTTCCGATGCTGTCAAGCAATGTTTCTATCTCCGAGTCAGACATTCCTTTGCCGGACAGTTTTGATTTTATTTGATTCATCAAAGGCTGAAGAACTTCTTCCAGCGCTTTTTCCTTTATTCTGGTTGTGCTGTTATCTGTCAGTACTACGGAAATATCTTCATCTTTGTCAACTCCGGCTTCATCTGCAACATCAAACATATCCATCTGGTATAGTGTTTTGTATGTTTCTTCCTGCTGTGCTGCCTGCTGCTGCGCTGCCTGCTGTTCCGCCGCTACTTCTTCGGTGCTTTTACCATTGTTTTGGCAGAGGGAATTGAACTGATTAAAGAAGTCATCTACAAGAGCTTTAGTGTTACATTTTCCAAAATAACCTCTGTTTTTATCACTCAAGAATGCACCTTCCCATTCAATTGACTGCCAGTTACCGGTGTTGGTCAGGGCATTAGTTTTTGCTGTAGAAATGTAATTTTTAATTTCTTCTGTGCATTTTTCACCCAACTGATTAATCAATGCAGTTTCAATTGCATTTAATATATTGGTTGCATAATCAGTTGCTACAGCACGGGCATTGCTTGCAGTTTTGTCTTTATCTCTGCCGCCGTCTTTGTATGAACACAAATCACTTTTCCATGTACCCTTTGTATATTCAGAGAGCACACCGCTGTCATTTAATACAGAATTTTTATTATAAGCAGAGGTTATATCTTGCGTTGTTGAAGAATCTTCGGTACTGCCGGTTGTTCCGTCTGTTGTCCCATTAGCTCCGTTAGTACCGTTAGTACCCGTGCTGTCTGATGCAGAACCAAGAATTCCTTCATCTACATATTCAACATGAGAATGGTCTTCAATCCACTCTTGCGCCTGGTCAAGATTTGCAAGAAGAATTTCCTGCAGCCTTGTTTTGTACTCTGCTGAATTTACACCAAACTCTTCGGCTATCTGGTTTAATTCTTCCAAATCCGCATCAGGAAGCCACTGGCTTGTGTTTGCACACAATTCATCAAAAACTTCCTTGGCAATTTGATATTGAGGATCATTCGGATTCATCAATAATGCATCAAGAATGTAGTGTATATCAAATTCCTGCTGAGTGTAGGTAACATTTGCATAGTTACCGTATAAATCACGGGTTGTACTGTTTTGACCGTCGTCGAGATTTCCGAATGTAATGTCTTTAATCTGCGCATTCATATAACCCAGATTGATAAGATCAATATTTTGTCCTGACGGCATGCCAAGTGCATCAGCAACATCGTCAGTGTCAGTTATAACTCTGTATGTACCGCTTTCCCAGTCAAATTCATAATATGTATCGTCATCTACGGATTGATACAGGGCTCCGGTTGCATTTGACAGATGATGATTTGAGTCAATGGTGTTTTTACTCTCATCATCACGCTGAGAGTTTCCGGTCTCAATGTAGTTTTCGACCTGCTGGTTAAAATTTTTAATATAGCCTTTCATAATCAGCCAGGCTTCAAAATCAAGATTATCATCCACATTCTGGCAATATGCCTGATACATCGGATAATATGTTTGATAAGCCGACAGATCTTTTATTGATCCGCCCGAACCTGAACCTGTAGGACCTATACCTTGTACCATTTCGACTCCTGTTCCTTTTTTGTTGCATATATAAAAACCTTATTCAGACAAAAAGTATAAAGTTTTTTGTACCCTGTTTTTAACTTTCCCTTTTCGACATAATATAGAGTTTTCATGTTTCATGTCGGCTTTTGTTGCAGCTAACTTTAGAATTTTAAGTGATTTCTTAATATAAATTTACAAATGTAAAAATCTTTTAGATACATTCTCAACAGATCTTATAACCGCCATACTAACAGCTGATTTGCTATGTCATTCCGGAGCGTCGGAAATGATTGCCTACAAGGATAGAGCTGTGTTCAGAATCTTACCAATTTGGTGTGTTATCACCTATTTAGTAAGATCCTGAAACAAGTTCGGGATGACAGAGAGTAAAAAGTAGGTTGTGCATACCTGCTCAACAAATACATCAGAATGACATGGAATCGTCATCCTGAGCGGATTTTGGCGGGCACAAAGCTGCCCATGCGAACGAAAACCACGCTTTTCGTGAGCGCCAATA
>CALVEJ010000080.1 GCA_944326535.1 Candidatus Gastranaerophilales bacterium
CATCCTGAGGGCAAAGCCCGAAGGCTCTTTAACATTAGATTCTTCGGCTGTCGCCTCAGAATGACGAAAAGTCTAAAACCTCAGAATGACGAAAAGTTTAAAGCCTCAGAATGACGTAAAGACTAACATAGTAGGTCGATTTACTAATCCGACACAGATATATTCTGTATGTTGTGCACACCAAAACCTAACCGGCGGCTTTATTTTTCTATTACAAAAACCGCTTCTTCACACAAAAGGTTTGTCAAAAATGATGTTAGCGGGTTTTTGCTGATTTTACCCCTTTTTATATATATTGATTTTGTTATCTTTATATTTCTTTCTTTGCAGAAATCAAAAAAGTCTCGCACTGTGAGCAAGTGAATGTTTGGTGTGTCATACCAGTTGAACGGCAGCATTTTAGATTTGGGCATTCTTCCTTTAAAAAACAGATAAAACCGAACTCTCCAGTAGCCGAAATTCGGGAAACTGACAATAGCCTTTTTCCCGGCTCTTAGCATTTCTTCTATAACAAAATCCGGCTTTTCCGCAGATTGAAGTGTCTGGTTTAAGATTACATAATCATATTCGTTGTCGGAAAATTCTCTCAACCCCTCGTCAATGTCTCCCTGAATAACAGAAAGACCTTTTTGTATGCTTTCAATAACATTTTGCTGGTTGATATCAATACCGGAGCCGGTGCAATGTTTTTTTTCAACAAGCATTTTTAAAAGCTCTCCGCTTCCGCAGCCCAGATCCAGAACACGTGCTTCTGGTTCAATATTTTCAGTTATGATTGCATAATTTAGGTGCAATGCTTTTTTTCTTTCATCATTTTCTTGAAACATTTGTGCCTCCGGACGATTTTGACAGAAAACTTTTTACTATCTTTGTCTGCGTTTCAAATTCCAGCAAAAATGCATCGTGTCCGCAGGGTGAGTCTATCTCGCAGAAAGAAACATCTTTGTCTGCTTGAATTAGAGCCTGAACAATCTCTTTTGACTGAGATGTCGGAAACAGCCAGTCTGAGGTAAAAGACATAACAAGAAATCTTGCATTTGTTTTTTCAAAAGCGTTTTTTAAAGACCCGTGTTTGTGTGCCAAATCAAAGTAATCAACGGCTTTTGTAATATATAAATAACTGTTTGCATCAAATCTGTCTACAAAAGTCTGCCCCTGATGAGCAAGGTAGCTTTCAACCTGAAAGTCTATATTAAAGTCAAAATTCGGCGTATCTTTGTCTTGAAATCTTCTGCCGAATTTGTTGTGCATTGATTCTTCGCAAAGATAGGTTATATGCCCTATCATCCTTGCGATTGCAAGCCCTTTTTCCGGCTGTTTTTCCTTGTCGTAATAATCTCCGTTATTGAAAAACGGATCGGATAAAATCGCGTTTCTTCCGACCGCATTGAAAGCAATCCCCTGCGCTGTCAGACGGCTTGTTGATGCAATTATGATTACCGCATCAACCATGTCCGCATGAGTAATAGACCACTCAAGAGCCTGCATTCCGCCCATTGAACCGCCTGCAACAATGAGTTTTTTCACATTGAGAAAGTCAACAAGTTTTTTCTGGACTTTAACGGCATCTTCTATTGTAATAACGGGAAAAGACAGTCCGTATGGTTTTCCTGTTTTCGGGTTTATCGAACATGGTCCTGTTGTTCCGGAACACCCGCCGAGCATATTTGATGAGATGACAAAATATTTGTCCGTATCAAATGCTTTTCCGTGACCTACCATATCGTCCCACCAGCCGGGCTTTTTGTCAGACGTTGAATTGTATCCGGCAGCATGGGCATCACCTGTCAGCGCATGCAAAAGTAAGATTGCATTGTCTTTGTTTTCATTCAGTGTTCCGTATGTTTCATATGCAACTCTGATTGGACCCAGCAGAGCACCGGATTCAAGTGTAATTTCCTCTTCAATATTAAAATATTTTGTCTCAACGATACCGACTGATTTTTCAGAAATCTGCACAGGAGTTTCTCCGTTTTTTCTAATAATAGCATAAAGTCCATGAACTTTTTGCTCGGACACAAAAAAGATTGCACTTTTTTACGACCAATTATTATACATTGGTCTATTTTATATTTTGCAAATACAACTTACACTAACAAAGGATGATAAAATCCCGTGTTCAATTCTGCTGTCATTTCTAATATTGTCATCAGCGTGTTCACGATTTGAATATTTTTAAAAATTTTCGCTAATGTGTCTAATGCGAAACTTTTGGACATATCTTAAGGAGAGGAGTCTCATAATGCTTACTGAAAGATATACAGATGGTGTAAATCAAAGACATCAAACAGAATTTAATAACATAAGCAAGGAGCTTTTACCCTGGCTGGAAGATCTTGCTGCAGAAACAAATTGTAAAATAGAAAGAAAAGAATGGAAAAGTAAATATAACAGCTATGTAATTTATGATTATGAACCCTTTTGCTCTGACGGATTTGAGATAAATCTTGTTGTTTCATCGACAAGCCGTGCGCATCTTGATTTTTTGAGATACCTCTACGAAAACAAGATAAACACAATAGAATACTTAAACAGCTGCGTAATAAACTAATCTCTATTGAGAAAGAACAGCATCTTCCCTGAGTTTTATAACAAACTCGGAACCTGCGGGTATAGTTATTGATTTACCTTTATAAAATATTGCCAGCACCGGAGATACGGCAAGGTTTACCACGTAAACAACCGTTCCCGTTACGAACGAAAACGGAGTCAGTATAATTTCTACACCGTTTTCGTTTTTGGCAAGATTCTTAGTTACTTTCCACATTTTTTTGAAAAAGTTTGTACCGGGTTTCATAACTTTCGGAAAACTACGCCAGTACATTCTTTGCCCTTTTATATTATTAAAAAATATATTTCTTTCATTTGCCACACAGACTTTTGCATCAATGTTGTAGGTTCTGCCTTTGTAATTCATCTGTGTCACAACTATTTCAATCAAGCCTCCGTTTCCCGTAATCTGCGGTCCGTGTGAATCCGAAATCTTGCCGTAAAAAATTGTTCCTGCCGGAATTGTTACATATCTGGATGTTTCCGGATACAGGCTTTTGAAACTTATTCTTGTTCCTTTAGGCGTGCTGCTTGAAATTTTTTGAGCAAGACGTACCTTAAACTTCTTGCCTTTGGGTACTGTAATTGCCGTAGAAGAACTGTTTTTGGAGTAAGTAACGGTATTTGCTGCAGGTTTTTGTACTACTGCCTTTGGGGGCGTAGCTGCGGGCTGTACGGGTTTTGAGGTCTGTGCTGGTTCTTTCGGCGCAATCTTTGGCGGTGTTGCCGAGGGTGAGAATGCATCCATAGAGTCCGTTGCATCGTTATAAATTTCTAAAGAAGGCAAAACAGGCAGCTCCGGCAGCGCATCTTCCGCTGCATTTACTGCCGGTGCGATTAAAAAATTTAGCAATATGATTAGTGTCAGAACCTTCTTCATATTATCAATTTTAAAACACATAATTTGTATTTTAATCCATAATAAATACGAGATTTGAAGGTATCAAAAAAATATTTTTTCGGTTTTTTGTCTTGATATGATAGGAAAAATTTTTTCATATACACCGGTAATAAGGATTAACTCTTTTCAAAACCCGGTGCTAAACGACAAAAATTTGAATGACAGTCGTTTACGGTCTGAAAAATTGAGTGCTCAGCACAATAGTGCAGCAAAAGATTTGACTTTTGGACCTTCGTATTTTGTTTCTTTTAAAGGCTACTACGGGGATACTCAGCCGTTGAAAAAATTATTTTGGATTTCTGCAGGCAGAAATAAGGTTTATACAGACAATTGGACAAATGAGCATATTTATACGGCGGGAGATAAAAAATGGGTAAATGCCAGACCCGAAGAACTTCTCAAACGTACACCGGAAAACACCTTGCAGTCTCTTTGTACTATTACTGGATCCAATCGGGATAATCTTTATATTCCCGACTATATTCCGTCACCGGATTTTGGCAGCAACTGGGGCAGACACGCTAATTATATTGAAATAAATCCGAGAACAATAGCAAAATACGAAAACGGCAGGGTCAGTGACGGTCTTTTAAATACAATGAAACTGCTGCTTGCCGTTCCTCCGTCTTCAAACTCTTTTGCAAACTGTATTGTGCTTTCTCAGCTTTATCCCTGTTTTGACAATGACGGCAAAAATAATGCGGGTTCTTTATACTGCACGGATCTTCATAGGGGTATAAGCAAAGCACTTACAGCAAGGGGGCTGGATCATAAAATGGGAGATGATGAACAGGTCAGGGCGTTTAATGATATGGCGCATCTTCTGGGTTTTAAAACCGGTTTTAGGCTTCCTCTTTCATCAGGGCAGCTTCATGTTAAGGGAAAAGATTTTGATTGGAAAAAAGATGAAAAAGCCTTTATAGATGCGTGTGTTTGGGGAATAGAGCTCGGTTTTGATTCTATATATTTTGACAGCGGAAAGCATATTATAGACACAAACGGATATTGCGGCTCAGGAGATGTACCGGATAAAGAACAGCTCGCTTATATTTTGTACAAGATAAGAGAACAAACTGCCCGTCACTATATTTCTTTTGTCGGGGAAAAATGCGGGGACAATATGGCGTATAAAAACTTGGGATTTACTGCGGGGACGGATTGGGGCAATGCAAATAATATAAAAGAAATAAAATGGAATGCAAAATCCCAGAGCTTTTCAAAAGAATATGCGGCAGGACCCGAGGTTTCCAATGACAATGATTACGGCTCGGACAACTTCGAAACGAGACTAAACAAAATGAACTCCTGCCTTTTCGGATATGACAGCGTCAAGGATAAGCTTCCTTCGTTTATGCAGATGCACGATATTTTTCCTCTGTCACCGTATACTAATACGCACTCGCTTATGATGCAGGCTAAACAAATGAACGGTTCAGATGCCTGGACAGAATGTGAACGGCACTATGACGGAATATTTAATACTTCAGACGTTGCTCAAGATTACAGACAGAATGTTTATCACATCTTTGAAAATGTTTATAAAGAGTCCTGATGTTTTTCTAATAATCTTTCCGCTATACAAAAATCATACGTATGCATGATTTGCAAATATGCTTAAAAGGTAGAATAAAAATATAATATTACCATCGCACGTTCATTTTCGTACAATTTCGGTTTTAATAAGGGGGAGAGATTTTTGTACGAAAGGGTTTAGGGGAGATCGTTGGATAATAGACAGAGATGAATGAAGAATTAGAGTACAGTTCTTATAATAAAATAAAGCGCCTCTCGGATGCAGAGCTGGAGCAGCTATGGCATGACTATCTTGCGGATAAAAGCAAGAAAGAATTGAGAGACAAGCTTATTGTCCAATATATTTACCTGACGAGATATGTTATCGGACGTGTGAAAATGAACCTCCCTCAAACTTTTTCGCTGGAAGATATTACAAGCTACGGCGTTGAAGGTCTTATTGATGCGATAGAAAAATATACCCCGGACAAAGGTGCAAGATTTGAAACCTATGCGCTTATGCGTATCAGAGGCACAATTATTGACAAAATTCGTTCTCAGGATTGGGTGCCAAGATCAACAAGAAAGAAAATAAAAGAAATAAAACTTGTTGCAGAAAAATTGAAACAGGTTCTTGGCAGAGCGGCAACAACCACTGAAATAGCCAATGCAATGGGGATGGAAAAAGAAAAAATAGAAAGCCTTCTTGCGGAAGAAATGCAGGTCGGCTCTATTTATGACAAAAAGGGTTCTTCTGATGAGAGTGTTGAAATTATTGATACAATTCAGGACGAGAACACAAAAAATCCGCTGGAACAGCTTGTTGACAAGGATGTAAAAAAAGAATTACAAATGGCTTTGAAGCGTTTGCCTGAAAGAGAAAGAATGATTATGGTCCTTTA
>CALVEJ010000081.1 GCA_944326535.1 Candidatus Gastranaerophilales bacterium
TAACAATAACAATCTTGCTTGTGATGCTGCTAAACCCATATCGGCTCCTTACTTACTTCTTTTTTTCTTACTTACATGTATATAAAAACAATATAAAATTTGTATATTCAAAATATACAAATTTTGTTACAATTCTTAACACTATTTTCAAAATATGTGTTATATTTGCTTTTCAAGAAACTTGTTAATGATAAAATAAAATAAAAAACCCGGGAGAACAGGATAAATGAATACAGCAAACCAGTCAATAAAACCAGTTACAACGAAAATTAATAACAAAGGACATATAGAAATAGGCGGCTGTGACACAGTCGAACTTGCAGAAAAATACGGCACTCCGCTGTATGTATATGATGAAACAACTATCAGAACTATTGCAAACCAATATAAAGATGCATTCAAAAGCTACCCAAAAGTCAGTATGCTATATGCTTCAAAAGCATTTATGACAAAAGCAATAGTAAGAATTCTGGATGAAGAAGGATTTGGTTTTGATTTGGTGTCCGGAGGGGAAATATATACAGCGCACACAGCGGGTGCGGATATGAAAAAATGCCTTTTTAACGGAAACAACAAATCATATGACGAGCTGGAAATGGCTGTAAACTTAGGCATAGGACTAATTTCCGTTGACAATTTTCTCGAACTGGCTTTGCTCGACAATGCGGCAAAAACAGCAAACAAAAAAACGGATATTTTGCTGAGGGTAACTCCAGGTATTGAATGCCACACACATGAATATATTCAGACAGGACATCTTGATTCAAAATTCGGTTTTGACCTTACTCAGGTTGACGAGGCTGTTGAGCTTATTACCGAAGAATATCAAAACCTCAATCTTGTCGGTCTGCACGCCCACATAGGCTCACAAATCTTTGAAACACAAATATATTATGATGAAGTAGACGTTCTGCTCAAAGAAATGGGCAGAATAAAAGAAAAATTCGACATAAACCTTACACATATCAATCTTGGAGGCGGATTAGGAATTAAATATACAGAAAATGACTGCCCGCCGTCAGTAAATGACATTGCCGACAAAATTTTGACATCAATAAAAGACAATGCAGCAAAATACGGCATAGAAGAACCGGAAATCCACATCGAACCGGGAAGAAGCATTATCGGAACTTCCGGTGTAACTCTATATACCGTAGGCAGTTCAAAACAGGTGCCCAAAGGCAGAAAATATGTCGCAGTAGACGGAGGTATGGCAGACAACCCAAGACCAAGTCTTTATCAGGCGGTTTACAGTGCAGAAGTCGCAAACAAAGCAAAACAGAAACCTAAAGAAAAGGTTACAATTGCCGGAAGATTTTGTGAATCCGGAGATATTCTCATAAATGAAATCACCCTCCCTGTCCTGGAAGAAGGCGATATTCTGTGTTTTTATAATACCGGAGCTTACGGATATTCAATGTCAAGCAACTACAATCGTGTACTAAAACCTGCGGCAGTACTTGTAAATAACTCACAATCTGATATTATTATAAATAGAGAAAGTTATGAGCATCTTGTTTCTTTGGATGTAGTTCCGGATAGGCTTAAAAAGGTATAATTTGTGATTGGAGCAATCAAGGAAAGTTTAATAGCACAACTTGCAGCACTTCAGCTTACCTTTTCCTGGGTAAATGTTATTGAAGTTCTGATAATTTGTGCTTTTCTGCTTTTGCTTTATCAAAAATTTATCAAGGGAACACAATCGGAAAAACTGGTAAAAGGTATTTTTATACTGCTTCTTGCGTGGTTGTTTTCCGAAATTTTGATAAAATTCAATTTGCTGATACTCGGTGTCTTTTTAAGAACAATGGTAAGCATTATAATGCTCGGAGCCGTTATCATATTTCAGCCGGAAATCAGAAAATTCCTCGGATATCTCGGACAATCCAATCTTTTTAATGCTCATTTTAACCTCAGAAGAAAAAACCTGAAGGATGAACAAAAGGTCAATGTACTAAAAGAGTTAATCGAGTCAGTCAAATATCTTTCAAAAACAAGAACAGGCGCACTTATGGTTCTTGAAAGAGGCGATGAAGTAAACAGCTATTCCGATGTCGGAACACAACTCGATGCAATTCTTTCTACAGAGCTGCTTTTGACTATTTTCCATCCGAATACACCCTTGCATGACGGTGCTGTAGTAATATCCGGGGATGTAATAAAATCAGCCGGCGTTTTGCTCCCGTTAACAGAAGACCCAAAACTCAGCTGGAAATACGGAACACGCCATAGAGCGGCAATCGGTATGAGCGAGGTTTCTGACTCAGCATGTCTTGTTGTTTCTGAAGAAACAGGAGATGTTTCTATTGCTCTTGACGGTACTTTGAAAAAATATGAAGAAATTACCGCACTCAAAAAAGATTTGGAAATTCTTCTCGGATACGAAGACGAGGATTTGGTAGAAGAAAACAAAACAGTATTTAATTTCATTAAAATTAAAACAACAAAACAGGCAAAGAACCAAAAAGGCGACAAAAAAAACGATAAAATGTCAAAATAATGGATAGAAAAAACCCCGTAAACGAAATACTAAAAAATAGAATTGTTTCTGTTATCAGAGCAGAATCCGCCCGGGAAGCCACAGAAAAGGCAAAAGCTATGATTGAAGGCGGTATAAAGGTCTTTGAAATAACTGTTGAAAAAGGCAAGCTTCTCCCTGCCGTTGAAGAACTATGCAAAAACAAAGATATTACAGTTATGGCAGGCGGTATTATTACCGCAATGCGCGCACAAGAATGTATCAATAAGGGAGCGCAGGCAATTGTATCACCGGTTTTTCAGGGAAGTTTGCTAAAATTCTGTCTGGGGCAAAAAATTCCTCACATAGCAACCGTATCCACGCCGAATGAAGCTTACAGCGCCTGGAAATCAAGAATTCCTATTATAAAAATATTTCCAGCCAAATCAATGGGACATGTTGAGTATATAGAAGACATACTGAGACCTATGCCGTTTTTAAACCTTATGCCTTCAGGCGGGATAACTCTTGACGACTTTACGCAATATCTAAACGCAGGAGCAGTTGCTGTCGGAATGGGAAGATGTTTGTACAAAAACGCAGATTCATTAAGTGAAATTACGCAAAGAGCAAAATATGCGGTTTCAAAACTTAAAACAATAGAAAACTAGTCTATTATAGCCACAATATTTTGTGCTCTGTCTGCCCATTTGTATTTTGATTTCACTATATTTGATGCCTTTTTTGCAAGCTCTGTTCGTTCATCTTGATTTTTTAGATAATAATTTGCCTTGTCCGCAATATCTTCATATGTAATTGGATTACAATACGCAAAAGCATCTTTAAACTCAAGATTTAGAGTAGGATTTTCTGCAGTCAAAACCATTGTCTCCACCGCACTTGCATTCAAGACCCTGTCATGCACTCCGCCGGACAATTGAAAAGGCTGGGAATGAAGAGTTATTTTTGACTTATTCAAAACAGAAAGAGTATCTGTTATATCTTTACCTTTGTACAGTGTTATATTGTCCGTAATATATTTTTCCCAGGGTCCCTCTCCCAGAATTGTAATATTAAAATCTTTCAATGCCTGTATCATCTTTATTCTTTGCTTATAGGTTATAACAGAAGAAATACTTTTCGCCATCAGAACATATTGAGAGGCATCAAACTCCATTCCCAGCTGCTTTTTAAAGAATGAGTAAATATCCCACAAAGACAACCCGGGTTTTGCCAGTGCAACCTCGCAAAATTCCATCATAAGATTAAAGACAAGGGTTGGCATAATTTCTTTGAGTTTTTGAATTTGCTCGTCATAATCACCTATAGAACCGACAAAAGTAATATCATATTCTTTTTCAACATCCTGTTTTTTCCAAAAATCCAAATCAACGCCAAAAGGAATATAACCGTGAACCAAAGACGGTATGTAATGTTTCAGCGCCTCAATATCATTAGGGCAGGAATTGAACATAACAAATTTTTTGTAAGCAGCAAATTGATTAACAACATCAAACTGCTGATAAAAAAGAGAGTCGGTACACCACATTATATTGGTAATGTTTTTATTCAAAAAGTTCTGCCAATGCGAAAGTCCGTTTGTATTAAAGCCGATGACAAGATTTGGTGAAAGCCCTTTTTGTATACATTCATTTACAAAATAACTTTTCACACCTATTTGTCTAAAGCCGTTTACAAGCCCTTCTGAAAACGTTGACAGTCCTCTATATCCCGCATTCTGTGCGTTTTCATCGTCATATACGGCAATCAGCAATTTATCTTTATCCATTTATATCCCCAATATAGTATACCCGTATATTTTCCGATATTTTTACGGTTTTGTCTAATAAGAAATGTTTTTTAATAAAGTTAGTTTAGAACACCAATGAATATTAAGCCGCTTTGACCAGTTTTAATCTTCTGTATAAGACAGTATGCTTTGCCTCTTCAAAATCAGATTTATTCATATAAATATCAACAAATCTGTCATATTTTAGAACAAAAAGTGCAAGCAATACGTCATTTTGTAAATTAAAAAGAGATATCTTATTAAATTCAGAGAAATCTTTTATAAAATTCAAAAAATCAAGATCAACAAAGCTTACGTTCACCATATCTATCCCGATACGCCTGGATCGGGTATGTTTTGCGAACAACTCCTTAAGTTTTTTTATGTCTGCCTTGGATATTGGGTTCCCTTCAATATCAATAATGCAAACACTGTTTACATCCTTGATTTTCATTTTCATCCCTGACTGTGGTATATGTTTTCCCTAACATTTATATGATATCAGGTTGATTTTTTATTTTAACTATATCAAAGTAGACATTATATAAAACTTTAGTTTGAGATATTTTTACCTTCGGCATCATACATTTTTCTGCGAAAACTGCATATTGGCTCAAGCTTTTCAAAATACCCGTCTTCAAGCAGGTTTTCAAGATGTTTTGTAAGCAGAGCAAAAGCATCAACGATATTTTTCCTGTTCATAGATATCATGTCATTTGCCATTGTCCTGTTTGACATTGCAAGTCTTGTCATATCACGAAAACCGCTTGATGCCATTTTTATAGCATCATCATTATCCATTGCTGCCTTCATCAAAGCCTGAGAGACAAGCATCGGCATATGACTGATTAAAGCAGCGGCACTGTCATGTCTGGAAGGGTCCATAAAGATTGGCTTTGCTTCCAGAATGTTAATAATATTCAAAAGCTCGTCTATTCCTTTATTCTCGTATAAGTCATATCTAGGAGTCAAAACCCAGACAGCCTGTTTAAACAGCTCAGAAAAAGAAGCATCAAACCCGCTGTTTTCCGTCCCTGCCATAGGGTGAGTGCCGACAAAGACATAAGGTCTTTTTTTCTGTGTAACAAATTCCTTTAAACTGCAGACATCAGCAACTATAGCAGAAGACGGCAATATACTTTCCAGCTCATCAAGAACCCTCAATGTTTCGCTCATGGGCGAACAAACAAAAACAATATCACAATTTTTGAGAGTTTTATAATCATTAGAAATATTGTTGGTATATTGTTTCGCTTTTTTTATAGTTTCAGGGTTTCTTGTTACGGCGCATATATTTTCAGCTTTGCCGGATAATGCCTTTAGGAGGGATCCTCCTATTAAACCTAGAGAGACTATTCCTATATTTTGTTTAATAAACATTGTTTCATCATACACTAAATTTTATGCAATTTCCATAAAAAACGAAATAGCGTCTTATTACGCCATCTCTTTTTGGTGATTGTTGATTCAAAATGATGTATATTTATTGTCATTCTGAGGCGATAGCCGAAGAATCTATAGAAAGTAAAAGATTCTTCAGTCGTTTCACTCCTTCAGAATGACGA
>CALVEJ010000082.1 GCA_944326535.1 Candidatus Gastranaerophilales bacterium
GCCGTCAAGAGGATAATTGCCTGAACTCAAAACAATAGATGCCGCATATGAAGGCAAAAGGCGAATCTCATTGTACTCATCAACAAGAGAACCGACAACTGCCGAACGCATAAGTTCACATATATTTTCATCCAAAAGTTCAAAGACACACTGGGCATCAGGTTCTTTGAAAAAGGGATTAAACTCAATTACATTCAAATTTCCGCTTCTGTCAAGAATTATATCTATTCCGAGAATACCCACATACTGATTGCCGTTCTTTGCAAGTTCATCCAGTGTCGGGTAAACAATATTTCTGAATATTTTTCCTTCCATCTCCCTGTCAATCATATAAAAAGGAGCATATGAACCAAGCCCTGATGTAATTGAACCGCCGTTGCCTTCAAGGACATATTTGTAAGGGACAACGGAACAAACCGGCATAGCATTGTAGCCGTCTGTTATTACATAATAAGAAAACTCCTGACCTGCAACAAAATCTTCTATAATAATTTTCTTTTTATTAGCACTAAAAAGGTCATTGATAATCCTTTTTGCAATCACAAAAGTATCGCAGACAAAAACATTCTCACCGTGTTCATGTCCGTCTGTTTTAATTATGAGAGGATAATTTGATTTTCTCGCATAATCAACGGCGACATTTTCTCTGTCAAAAATACCAAACTTTGGTGTAGGAATTTTTGTCTTGTACATAAACTTCTTGCTAACAGACTTGCTTGATGCAATTCTTGCCGCATCAGCAGTAGGAGCACACACCAGCATTCCCGCTTCATTAAATTTTTCGGCAACACCGTTTAAAATAGCTTTTTCCGAACAAGGAATAACTAAATCAATATTATTTGCTGAAGCAAACTCAACGAGTTCATCCACACTATCCGATTTAATATCAATACAGTTTGCAAACTCTGATATCGCCTGATTTCCCGGTGCAACAAAAACAAGTTCCGTATCTTCATATTGAGAAACAAGTTTTGCCAGAGAATATTCTTTTGCGCCTGAGCCTATTATCAAAATCTTCATAAAATCACCTTTTAATCTAGTATATTAATTATACTACACAAGAATGCATAATAAAAAGCTTTCACGAAAAATCGTGAAAGCTTTTTAGGTTAGTTTGTTTGGGGGTTATATTTAATTTGAATTAGAAAATTCTTAACAGAGTGAGCCTATAATACCGACTACTGCACCGATACCGGCTCCGATTGCAGCACCTACAGGACCGCCGATTGCCCCTATCAAAGCACCTGTTGCAGCTGTTGCTGTAGAAGCTCCGACCTTGCCGACAATCTTTTTAACCTTATCTGATTTTGGAGCTTCAGTTCCTTCAAGTCTTGCTATAACTTCTTCTGCTGTATAAGTCTGAGAATTACCGAATGACAGAGCACTCCAGAAACCGTTTGCAATAGCACCGTCACAGTTTTCCTGAATCATTGCTTTAAGATCCTGACCGGTTACTGCCTGGAACTGCATCTTCGCACAATCCCTCAATGTCTTTTCAAGAGCTATCGGATCATCCTTAAATTCTTCCTGCAGCCTGTCATAGAGAGGAGATCTTCTAATCATATCTACAATTTTTTCAAACTGTTTTACAATCTGATCAGATTGTCCTTCTACAACCACTGTTTGTAATGAATTACAAGCTTCTCTGATTGAACCAGCCAAACCGTCTGTTGCACTTGCATAGTTCTTAGCATTTATACCTTCAGTGTATTGCTGCTCCCTAGCAAGATTTCTCAATTCTGCATCATAAGCCAATCTGTCCTTGTAATCCATATTCATATATTTAAGATACTGCTGCGACATCATATACGGATTGTACATTCCCATTCCACCGTACATTCCATACATTCCGCCGTACATTCCGGGACCAAAGCCCATATTGACATTCAATGGCAAATTATATACTTGAGGCATACCTAAACCGAAATCTCTTGCATATTCAGCATTCAGATTTGCTAAACCAGCACCGGTAGGATTTGCGTATACCTGAAACTGATTTGGATATCCTGCGTATCCTGTGATTCCGTTCATAACCAACCTCCAAAATATTTTTCCTATTTCTAGGATAACCTTTAAATCTAACCTTACATTTATATAAAAACTTTTTTATATTCAGAATTGCTTTATTTTAAATTTTTGCTTAACATTTGTTAACACAAACAGCACAAAAATAAGCCGTATCTCTTTTTTAATAAGACCAGCCATTGAATTATAAATTATCACAACAATTACACCAAAAGCTGAAGCAGTCTTTCCGTATCTTTGTCTCCTCTGCCGGAAAGATTTATAACCACTATATCATTTTCGTTTGTTTGCGACATTAGTTTCTCAAGATAAGCAACAGCGTGAGCAGACTCTATTGCAGGGATAATACCCTCGATACGAGAAAGACGTGCAAATGCTTGAACGGCCTCTTCATCTGTGACAGGAATATATTTTGCTCTGCCCGTATCATGTAAATAGCAGTGTTCCGGTCCGCAGCCCGGATAATCTAATCCGGCAGAAATAGAATAAGATTCTCCGACGTTTCCGTTTTTGTCGCACAAAACATACTGTCTTTTTCCATGAAGAATCATTTTTTTACCTTTTGCCAGACTCGCCGCTGTTTTTTCCGTATCAACACCTTCTCCTGCCGCTTCCAATCCGATAAGGTTAACCTGAGAATCATCAATAAAGGCATAAAAAGCTCCGATTGCATTGCTGCCTCCGCCAATACATGCCAGTACATAATCAGGCAGTCTTCCTTCTTTTTCCAAACATTGATGTTTTATTTCATTACCTATTACCGATTGAAAAAATCTCACCATTTTGGGATAGGGATGAGGACCGACAGCAGAGCCGAGCACATAAAAGACTTCGTCGCTGTGTCTGAGCCAATAATCAATTGCGGCATCACATGCATCAGACAGTGTCTTTGTTCCCGTATCGACAGAATGGACTTTTGCGCCCAGCAGTTTCATTCGTTCCACATTCAAATGCTGTCTTTTTATATCCTTTTCTCCCATAAAGACATCGCATTCAAGCCCAAGCAAAGTTGCAGCAGTAGCAGAAGCAACTCCGTGCTGACCGGCTCCCGTTTCTGCAATAATCTTTTTTGCGCCCATTCTTTTAGCAAGCAGTGCCTGACCTATTACATTATTAATTTTATGGGCACCTGTGTGATTTAAATCTTCTCGTTTTAAATAGATTTTACCTTTGCCGTAGTATTCAGTTAAATTTTTTGCAAAATACAAAGGTGTCGGTCGTCCGGAATAATCCTTTAAAAGATCGTAAACTTCTTTTAAAAAACTATCGTCATTTTTTGCTTTTTCAAATTCATCATCAAGTCTTTTCAAAACTTTTTTAAAATTTTCAGGGACAAATGCTCCGCCAAATTCTCCAAAGAATCCATCTTTATCCGGAAGATTATATTTTTTCAGTTTTTTTACAAACATCATTACCTCATATTAATAATTTCACATAAAAATTATAATATAGAAAAAGAGCAGGTTTTATACCTGCTCTTTTATGATAAATTCTGTTTTCAAGAAACTAGTTGTTAACTTCTTCTGTAAGTCTAACTTTTGTTCTTGCGCCTTTACCTGACAAATCAGCTTTTCCTTCATGAGACAACCAGCCGATACCCATGTTTACAAAATTTTCATTCAAGTCTAATTCTTTTTGAATTTTAGAAATAGTAGCTTCGTTGTTTTTTTGATCTGCCAAAAATTCATAAACTTTTCCAGCTGCTTCGCCAATGTAATAGTTCATTCTTAATCTCCTTCTTTTTTGTATCGTAAAACAGATGATTTATAGTATTATTTATAGTATAAATTTCAACTTTTGTAAATGGAGATAATGCATGAATACACCAATTGAAGGAAATTGTTGGAAATATAGTGACAATATTGATACTGATGTTATAATACCCGCACGATATTTAAATACGAGTGATGAAAAAGAACTGGCATCACACTGTCTGGAAGATATTGACAGCTCTTTTGCATCATCGGTACAAAAGGGAGATATTATTGTTGCGGGAGAAAATTTTGGCTGCGGAAGTTCCAGAGAACATGCGCCTATAGCAATAAAAGCCAGCGGGATTTCCGTTGTAATAGCAAAATCCTTTGCCAGAATTTTTTACAGAAATGCAATAAATATAGGTCTGCCGATACTGGAAAATAAAGAACTCTCTGATGAATGCGACAAGGGGGATAAAATTTCGGTTGATTTGGCATCCGGAACAGTAAAAAATCTCACAAAAAACAAAACCTATCAATGCGAAGGTTTTCCGGAAGAAATTCAAAATTTAATAAATCAAGGCGGGCTTATAAATTACACAAAAAAGAAATTAGGAGTTTAAATTATGAGATACAAAATAGCTTTGCTGGGCGGTGACGGAATAGGACCTGCGATAATTAACGAAGGTGTAAAAGTCTTAAACTCCATTGAACACAGATTTGGAATAAAATTTGAATACGAAAAAGCACTTATCGGCGGATGCGCATATGATGACTGCGGACATCCGCTTCCCGAGTCAACGCTCAGCATTGCAAAAGATGCTGATGCTGTTTTTCTTGGTGCAGTCGGAGACTGGAAATATGACTCGCTGCCGCCTGAGCTCAGACCGGAAAAAGCGCTGCTCGGCATAAGAAAAGCACTAAATCTTTTTGCTAACCTGAGACCGGTGACAGTATTTGATGAATTAACAGATGCATCTACATTAAAGGAAAATGTAATCAAAGGGGTAGACATAATGATTGTCAGAGAGCTGACAGGAGATGTCTATTTCGGACAGCCAAGAGGCATTGAAGAAATAAACGGCGAGCGTGCAGGTTTCAACAACATGATTTATTTTGAAAAAGAAATAGAGCGTGTTGCACATGTAGCCTTTCAAACTGCACAAAAAAGGAAGAAAAAACTTTGTTCCGTTGACAAAGCTAACGTACTTGATGCATCAAGACTGTGGAGAGAGGTCGTTACTGCTGTCTCGGACAATTATCCGGATGTTGAACTCACTCATATGTATGTAGACAATGCAGCAATGCAGCTAATCAGGGATCCGAAACAGTTTGATGTAATTGTTACGGGAAATATTTTCGGAGACATTCTATCAGACGAAGCATCCATGCTCCCCGGTTCATTAGGAATGCTGCCAAGTGCAAGTCTATCTAACAATCAAAAAGGATTGTTTGAGCCTATACATGGTTCCGCTCCTGATTTAAAAGGGAAAAACATCGTCAATCCGATTGCAACCATCCTTTCTGCCGCAATGATGATGAGGTACAGTTTTGGCTTGGATGATGCAGCGCTTCTTATAGAAAAATCCGTAAAAAATATTCTAAAAATGGGATATCGCACAAAAGATATATACATACCTGATACTGCGGGAACAAGCATCGTCTCCACAACACAGATGGGAGATCTTGTTTCAAAAGAAATATTAAATTTATAAAAAATTTTTCAAAAAAATGTTTAAAAATTTTTAAAACGGGTATTATATACATGCGGGTCAGTTTACATCCAGGCACTTTTTTCGGGGTTGCGATAAAAAAAGTTTTAGGCTTGGTCTAAAAGTTCTCTGACCTGCTTCTTTATGTTTACTTTTACGTTATATTTATTATTTTACAGAATAAGCATTTTTTCCTGGCAACTATTGATAATATTTATTATGTAAGCATAGTTTTTGAAATCAATATTTATTTTAATATGTTCATTTCTTTCTCTTTGA
>CALVEJ010000083.1 GCA_944326535.1 Candidatus Gastranaerophilales bacterium
TTGCTTTTTGGTTGCCATAGTGTAAATTCTCCTTTATCGTGAAATTATTCACTATTAATATAACCCAATCAGACAAAAAAAGCAAGTGTTATTTTTACAATTATTAAAAATTTTTTATATCTTAAAAAACCTTGGCAGTGCGGTTTGTCTTTATATTTTCTTAATATGAGTCATGAAATAATTGTACAAAACAAAATGTGATTTTTTTCACTATTGGTGTCGGGTTAATATTTACCCGCTTTAACAGTTTAATTTATTTGATGAATGGTATAAAATGCAGACATGGAAAATGATAAGGATATTGTACGGGAATATTTCGAACAAATGGCGCATTGCAATAAAATTGCCTGCCAAAAGACGATTTTTGAACCTCAAACAAGAAGAGAGTGGTTTTTTGAGGACGATTGCTGGTGTTATTTTGAGTTTTTCTGCGAGGACAATGATTATGCTCTGAAAAGGGAGGAGCAAAAGGTTTTTTCTCAGGACTGCGTTCTTCGTGATATGAGCTATGAAATAAAAATGCTGCTTGCATATATTCGCTTGAGGGGTGTTTCTGTTATCGAAAAGGAAATGTTTTCAACATATGTAAACAATTTTGAAAAAGCACGTGAATTTGATCCTGAATTGACCATAGAAAAATTCAATTATGACTTGAAAGACAGGGAAGAGCTGGCTCTTGTTCAATCAGATAAGGTCGCAAACGGAATAATGGCGGGGTGTCTTGCTTTGGCTGCCGCTGTTGTTTTTCTGTTTTTGGTTGCAATCGTTTCGTATGTAAAGTTGCATTATTTTTCTTAAATTCTGTTATAATTTCTTTTATGAAAATATTTTTTGCAGCATTATTATTAATATTTTTTTCTTTGTTTCAGCAGTGTTTTGCTGCATCAAAGTATTCTCAGGATTTTATCAGGCATTTTTCGGTATGTCAGGGTTATAAAGAGTCAAAATACAATGTAGCGTACAATTCTCAGGATACATACGAAATAAAAGGCTATGCTCCTGACGGCAGCGGAAAATGTATATATGTTGAAACAAATTCCTGGCAGAGGGGGACTTATGTTACTACCTGTATGTTCTCCCAAAAGCAGCAGGAAGAGTATTTTCGGGCAATGCTTAACCCTGATATAAAAACTTCCGTAACTATTAAGGGAATGGCTTTTGTTGATGCACATGAAAATGCTGTTTACCTGAAGTATTATAACAACCCTAAGGTCTGCAGGACTGTTAGACTTTGAATAAAATGAACAAAGTTTTTTCTGTGTCGTTTATTTTTTTGTAGGACATGTAACATAAAAGGAGAGATTATGAAAAAGTATTTATCAGCTGCGTTGATAGCACTATTGGCTTTTGGCTTCGTGAACACCGGTACACTTAAAGCTGCTGCGGATGTTATTGAACGAGGTTTTGTATCTGTTACGACAACAGCAAACACTGAACTGCAGCCGGATATAGTTGAGATTAATATTGCCGTGCAGACAGAAGATACAAAATCGCTGCAAAAGGCAACAGAAGAGAACAAAATTATTTCAGACAAGGTATATTCTGCTTTGTCTTCTATGATTAACAAGGAAAACGGAGATTACGTAAAAACTGCTGATTTTAATGCATCTCCGCAATACAGCTATAAAAACAACAAAAGAAACCTTGAAAAATATGTTGTTTCAAATAATGTAATTATCCATTCAAAACAGATCAAAGATGCCGGAAAAATGATTGACAAAGCAATTGCACTCGGTGCAACAAACGTAAACAGCCTTAATTTTTCCGTTTCTTCTTATGACAAACAGTGTGATGAGCTTTTGATGCTTGCAGCAAAAAAAGCCTACACAAGGGCAGGCAAACTGGCATCTACTGCCGGCAACAGTCTGAATGGTATCAAATCTCTTAACGGCAGTTGTTCAACTTCAAGTGCAAATTATCAATACAGACTGCTAGCAAAAAATGTAGCAATGGATTCATCTGCTCCTGCTGTTGCTGAAAGTTCTCCTATTCAGGCGGGAGTGATTAAACTGTTTGCGAATGTAAATGCATCATATTTTGTTAAATAATAAGCATATAACACACCATATTCAAGCCAATAAGTGCAGAGCAACTACTGCTTTGCACTTATTTCTTTTCTCCAGCAGACATAAAAATATATTGCAAGAATGAAGTAGACCAGCCACATAATAAATGTGGAATACGTTCTGGCTCCTTTCATTACAAGATCAAGCCACATGATTGTTGAAAGTCCGTTAACAATCATCCAAATTATCCATTGCTCAATACATCTTTTTACTGTGAGATACATACCGAATACTGATAATACTGTTGTTATTCCATCAAAAACTGGGCTGCTTCCGTTAAAATATTTTATGATTAAAATTGCTGCAATACAGGCAATTGAAGCAATTAATACAAGTTTAAGTTTCTGCTGCTTGGTGAGTTCTTTTTTTATTATTTCTTTTGTTGTGTCCTTGAGATGTTTTCGCCATTCAAAAATACCTGCAACCTGCATTGGAAAGTAATAACACATATATAAAACAAGATTTCCGTATACTCCGTTTTTAAAAGACAAATAGCTGTAACAGAATGTCCCTGCCAGTCCGAAAAAATAGCAGGATACTTTTCCTTTGCCGGCAATTGTAGAATATAAAATTCCGCATACGGCTGATACAACAGCGATTGGACTGTCCTTTACGATGAATGCATTGACAAAAATTACAAGAAAAACTATTGAAAGCCCTATGACTTCAAACTTTTTCCAACCGCTTAATTCTGCTTTTAAAAATTCTTTTATACTCAATATTTCTTTCTTTGTAATTTACTTTTTATTATTTATGTTATCTAATTAGGATAAATGAAAGTAAATACAATTACAAATAACAATTTTAAACCTTCATTTAAGGGCTTTTGTAATAACAAAATGCTATTGAATACGCTCAAATTTGCGGCAGAAAACGGCTCTCTTTTTTCCGCATCCGTATCAATGGCATTGTCTCTTGCTGTGAGGCCGGCTGCGATTTTGGCAACACCGAAAACAGATAAAGAAAACAAAAAATATGCCTGTGCAAAATCTGTTTCTTCCAGCCTGGTCGGATATTTGATTATGCTGGGAGCATCCCTGCCTGTGGCTAAGGCTGTAAAAAAAATAGATAATGCCCCTCAAAAATATTTAAAACCTGAAACAATAGAAAACCTAAAAAACGGTGCAAAGTTGCTGTCTAAATCCCAAAGTTATATGTTTGCAACACAAATGTTTAAACTGGGGTTGGGACTTGTAATGGCGATTCCAAAGTCGTTTTTGACGTGTGCACTAATTCCCCCTTTGATGCTTCTTCTGTTTCCAAAGAAAAAACAGCCTGTTAATGAGGGAGTTTCCCGGTCATCGAAGGTAATTTCATTCAAAGGCGTATATAATACTGCGGCTGAAGGTCTTGCAAAAGGTTTTGGAAAGATAATAGATACAAAGCCAATGCGCAAAATTGCAAATAAATTTTACGATACAAATTTCGCCCAGCATATTATGTCTGCAACGGATATACTTTTGACACTCTCTTTTGTTAATCAAACAGCGAAAAGCAAAAAAATAAAGCAGGAAAGAAAAAAACCGTTAATATACAATTCTGTTATATCTACAGGTCTTTGTATTGCCGGCGGTTATGCTCTTAACAGTGCATTGAAAAAACCGGAAGAAAAATTTATTCACAAATTTAAAGAGGCAAACAGAAATCTTCCGGATATAGAAAAATATATAGAGGGTATAAAAATAGCAAAACCTGTTTTGATTTTGGGCGGAATATATTATATTCTTATCCCTGTAATAGCTACATTTCTTGCGGATAGAGCGGATAACGGAATTGGTGACATTAAAAAATAATATCAAATGATTTGGGCGTTGTTTCAACAACTAAAAATATTTCCGTATCGTTTAAGAACTTTTATTATTTTAATGATAAGAATAAAATTACTAACAATATTGCTGCTGAGGGTATGCTGAGGATACTTAAATCGCTGGGTTTAATAAAGATTTAATTCATGCTCGCAATATAGCTTTTTATCTGCTCGAGGGAAGTAGATTTATATAATAACCCTTAATAAAACTTTATGTTTTTTACAAAAATGACAAAAAGTTTTATTTTTAGGATTTACGTGACTATGAAAATAAATTTTGTAACTCAATCTTATGGCTTTATAAAGCCTTATATAAAGAATAATTCAGGCATGGCACATCCCGGATTCGGGTCATTGAAAAATGACACGGTATCTTTTAGTGCAAAAAAACAAACTGATATAGAAAAGGCGGATATTACAGACAAAAATAATACTGAAAAAATCCAAAAAGAGATTAGAAAGGCAAAAAGAGATCTAAAAAAAGCTATAAAGAAGAATGATGCCGAAAAAATCTTCAAATATTTTGGTATAGATACAGCGAAAGATAAAAACGGATATATTGAAATAGAAAGATTTACGCAGCCTTCTAAAAATTATACATATTCCGATCTTGGTATAAATGAGAATGAACTGTTTAAAAATGTTGTTAGAATTTCCGGTAATGCTGATTTTGGCAACACGCTGATTTTGGATATGGATAATTTGGAATTTATTGGCGGTGATGCCTTTTTTAAAAATTCTAAGGTCACAAAACTGCCAAAGCTCAGGGAAATAGGCGGCAGTGCTGATTTTGCCGGTTCAAGGGTAAGAGAACTTCCTCAGCTTAAGTCTATAGGCGGAAATGCAAATTTTAGACATTCTCATGTTGTAAATCTTGATAATTTGGAGACAATACACGGTAATGCTGACTTTTTCCTGTCTCATATAGAAGAGATGGACAAGCTAAAATCAATAGGCGGAGATGCAAATTTTGAAAATACTCCGATAAAAAGTATGTCTAGTCTCCGGTCTATAGATGGCAGTGCATGTTTTGCCAATTCAGAGATTATGAATTTGAGTAGTCTTGAGGTTATTGGAAAAGATGCTGATTTCTTTTGCTCTCCTGTTTCTGATTTGGGAAAACTTAAATATATCGGAAAAAATGCTAATTTCTTGCTTTCAAAAATTTCTGATTTAACCAGCCTAAAAACCATAGGCGGTGATACGTCTTTTGTTGATACTCAGGTTAAAAGTTTGGAAAATCTTGAAAATATAGGCGGAAATGTTGTTTTTTACAACTCTGATTTAACAGAACTGCCAAAGCTGAAAACTATTGGAGGGGATGCTGATTTTTGTACATCTAAGGTTGAGAAGATACCTGTTCTCAAATCTATTGGAGGGAAAGCAGATTTTGGTCATTCTCAAATTACTGATATAGGTGCTTTGGAAACAATTGACGGCGATGCAAACTTCTTTGTTTCTAAGATTACTGACCTGAAAAATCTCAAGAAAATAGGCGGAGATGCGAATTTCTTTCTTACAAAAATAAAAACCTTGGGCAATCTTGAAACAATAGGCGGCGATGCAAACTTTAGAAACTCTAAAATAGATAATCTTGGCAAACTTAAGTCTATTGGCGGATGTGCATTTATTAGAGATACAAAACTGACTCTGCAGGATTTTTCAGGTGTTAAAACAGGAAAAATTGAGTAGTAGTTAAAAATTGCAAGATATCTTGATAAATATTTTTATACTTACAATTACTGCTTAACAAAAGAGCTATACAGCCAATGTTTATGCTATAATCCATTTATGACAGAAAA
>CALVEJ010000084.1 GCA_944326535.1 Candidatus Gastranaerophilales bacterium
GAAGTAACTCAATGGTAGAGTACCTGCCTTCCAAGCAGGCTGCTGCGGGTTCGAGTCCCGTCTTCCGCTCCATTTTATTTTTATAGTTATTAATCAGAATATTGGCGGCATGGCCAAGTGGTAAGGCAGAGGCCTGCAAAGCCTTTATCCCCAGTTCGAATCTGGGTGCCGCCTATTAAAATAAAAAAGACCTCAATTGAGGTCTTTTTTTATTATAAATAATCTTTTATAAATGTTTGTGCTGCTTGGGTGAAGTCCTTATATTCCTGCTCATCGATTTCTCCGATGTTCATTTTTTGACTTCCGTATTTGTGAGGTACTGAGAGATTTCCCTCTGCATCTGTTTCATAGTCAAAACTTATGTCCTTTACGTTTACGCCCGGTGCATCGAAAGCGCTGCCTGTAAATTTGCCGTCAGAATCAAATTTTAGGTACATATGGGTTTCTGTGCGACCGTGTTCATCTTTTTTCCTGATTTCCAGTGCTGATGGAGTTGTTACGGATACTGAGTAACTTTTTCTGACATCCAGATTGCCGTCTTTTGAATTTAATAAGTCTGTCCAATAATCAAGTCCGGCTTCAGCATGTTCTGTTGCTAATTCTTTCGGGATTTTTTCCGTATTATTAAATTTTGCAAGAGTGCCTCTTGTTGGAGTTTTGTCTTCATCATTTGGATAAAGAATATCTTTGATTTGCTCAGCTGCTTCATTTGCCCGGACAAGAGGGGCTTTTTCTTCTTTTTGTTCTTTTGTAAAAGAATCTGTCGGCAAGTATATGGTTTCATTAATCCTTATGTTGTTTGCGGATTCGAGAGTTTCTTTGTTGTTTAATTTTGCAATTCTATACATCATATTAAGAATTTCTGCGTTAGTTGCATCTTCTTTGTCCAGGTGTGCTTTTGCAATGCTCCATAGGTTATCTCCTTTTTGTACGGAGTATTCTATTTTTTCTTTTGCCGTTGGAGTGGATGCATATGTTCGTGCGTAATATGATTGTTCAGTGTTTTTGTCAACCGGAAAACTCATGTGTATAATCCTCCCTATAAATCCTATAATTTATTAAAAACAAATTTTTAAAAAAAATTGCCTGAAAAAATTTTTATGTTAAGATATCAGACATAAATAAAATTAAATGGGCGGTTGGCGCAGTTGGTAGCGCATCACATTGACATTGTGGGGGTCGCTGGTTCGAGTCCAGTATCGCCCACCATTTAAAAAGAGGCTTGTTAAAAGCCTCTTTTTTATTGAAATTATGTTGTCGGATTGGTAAATCCGACTTACCTGATGTCACGATAACCTATGCTTGTTTTTCCCAAGTCAAATGCAAATATTTTTTTATTTTTCATAATCACTCCGGATAGATTAATTTTAACATAATATTCAGTTTTATTTGTAATATACTTTATTCAAGTATATGAGTATGGTTTTGAAAAATATTAACAGAAAAAATATAGTAGATTTCGAAAATATATTTGTAAACTACGGAATGACAACGGTACTTGAGAATATAAACCTCAAAATATTTTCGGATGAAAACTGGGCGATTCTCGGACCTAACGGCAGCGGCAAGTCTACATTGCTAAAGCTGTTTTCCCATGATATATACCCAAATACCAAGTATGACTTTAAAAAAGAGATTTTTGGCAAAGATAGGTGGGATATTTTTGAATTGCGCAAAAAACTCGGTATTATCACAAATGATCTTCACAACAGGTTTTTGTACAACGGATCATCTTCTTCTGCTTTGGATATTATTTTGAGCGGATATGAAAGTTCTGTCGGGGTATTTGCTCATCACAAATTCTCACAGGAACAAATCAACGAAGCGCAGGATGTACTTGAATATCTTGGTATTGCTGAAATAAAAGATAAAAAAGCTGCGCATATGAGTACGGGACAGTTGAGGCGCTGTATAATAGGGAGATCTTTAATACACAATCCACAGGCTTTTGTTCTGGACGAACCGACCACGGGTCTGGATATAAAAGCAAAACAGAATTTTATCGAACTTATTCAAAAACTTGCAAAAAAAATTCCCGTAATTTTAATTACACACGATATAACGGAAATTTTTCCTGAAATCACACATGTCGCTTTGATGTATAACGGAACAATATTTAAACAGGGTAAAAAAGAGGATATGCTTACTTCGAAAAATTTGTCTGAAATTTTTGAAACTGAATTAATTTTGCGTAAAAACGGAGAAAAATATTACTTCAAAAATAGCTAAAGATTTATTTTGTAAGGGCTTTTACAATTTTGTAAAATTCTTCTACTTTTTCAGGATTGTTCTGTAAGATGTTATTAATTTCTTCAATAAGGTTTTTGTTTTCATTTTTGTGCTCAAAGTCAAATGCTTCCATAAAAGAACAGTCCAGTACTTTTAGAATATTTTCAAGGTTAACAAGAGCAGGGTAGTTTTTTCCGTTTTCTATATTGCTTATGGTTGCCGGTTCAACAGAAATCAGTTCCGCAAGTTTTTCCTGATTTATTCCTTTTCTTTTTCGCAGCTCACGAAGTCTTTGTCCGAGCAGTTTTTTATTGTTCATTAAAATCTCCTGTATATATTTAATATTTATTTTTGAGAAAATTGAACAAAATATAACTTAATAAAATATTGATAATTAAATACAGCTTAATTATTATGTGATTATTCTTTATTTTTTAAAAAAAATTAAATTGTAGTTAATGTGGAATGTGCGGTAGTGTTTTTTAAAGATTTGAAAAAAACATTTAACAGGCTTTTTTCTCTAAAAATCAATAATAAAGGGAAAAACAATATTTTTCATATTCCTCAATCTGCCTATTTAAGAAAGGTGAGAATAAAAATATACGGAAATAATAATTCGGTTATTCTCGGGGAAAATGTTTATCTCCACAATGTACATATAAGAATAGGCTTTCCCGATTGTCCTGTTGACAATGTACAAATAAAAATAGGCTGCAATACAACTTTTAACTCTGCTGATATACAGCTTGGTGAAAGCAAAAGTTCTTTGATTATCGGTGAAAACTGCATGTTCTCTTTTAATGTGGAGATTGCGTGCTCTGATACTCATGCTATAACAGATGAGCTCAACAATTTAATTAATGTTGGTAAAAATACTTTAATCGGCTCAAATGTTTGGATTTGTAAAAATGTTTTGATTTTGAAAAACACAGTCATTGCAGATGGCTGTATTGTTGCGCAAAACAGTGTGGTTACAAAGACATTTGATGAGAAAAACTCAATCATTGCCGGTGTTCCCGCAAGAGTTGTAAAAAGAAATATTCGTTGGAATCGAAAAAGACCTCAGGAGATGTTAAATAATGATTTATAAAAATAATTTTTGTTATAGAATTATTAAGGATGTTTCAAAAGGCATAAAAAAGGCTTTTAACAAAGGGAGTCAATCATTGACGGAATTTCAGAAAGAAAAAATTGAATTTATCCTTATAGCTCTTTGTACCTGCAAAAGACCCAAAATGCTTTCAACGGCATTAGAGTCAATAAATGCATTGAAATTGCCTGACAGCATAAAGACAGAAGTTTTGATTATTGATAACGATATTGAACAATCGGCAATTTCTGCCGTTGAAAATTTTAAAAACAAAACAAATCTTGTTGTCCATTATTCTGTCGAACCGCAAAGAGGGATAGCAAATGCCAGAAACAAACTTCTTGAAGAAGCAGTAAATCTTGGTGCAACGCATATTGCAATGTTTGACGACGATGAAATTCTTGATGAAGATTGGCTTTTAAAACATATTGAGCTTTATAATAAATACGAAAGTTCAATTATCAGCTCGGGACCTACAACAATCAGATTTGTCGATGATTTTCCGGATTATATTACACAGAATTACGTTTTTAAAACAAAAACAACAAAAGAAACCGGCGAACAAAGGCAAATGTGTGCAAGCGGAAATGTTTTCTTCCCCGCTTCAATAGCAGCTGACAAAAAGATATATTTTGACAACGCATATGTCTTTATGGGCGGTGAGGACGGTGATTTCTTCAATCGGGCATCAATTGCCGGATATTCTATAATCTGGAATAATGAAGCAATTGCACACGAATTGATTGGAAAAGAAAGAGCAAATCTTAAATGGATATTGAATCGTAACTATTACAACGGATACTCGGGAGCAAGGGTAAGATTCAAAAATAACAACAAAAAATATTTAAAATTGTTGTATCTTATGGATGTATTGTTTGTACTTATCCTTGATATTGTTGTGTTTTTACCGTCTGTTCTTTTAGGCAGGGTTATGTTTTTTAATATTCTCGGTTTGATATTCAAGAATGCCGGAAAACTTTCGGGGCTTATAAAAGCTGAACCGATTAATTATTATGAAAATATTTGCGGAGAATAGAATTGACAGAAGATTTGAAAGAAGAGAAAAAGCCCTGTGTCTCGGTTGTTATACCTGTATACAACAGTGCAAAATTTCTTTCCGAAGCTATAGACAGTATTGTTAATCAGACATTGCAAGATATTGAGATTATATGTGTATATGACAAATCAAATGATGAGTCTTTGGAAATTCTTCAGCAATATGCCCAAAAAGACAATAGGGTGAGAGTAATTATAAATGAAGAAAAGAAAGGAATCGGTTATGCGCTCAATCTCGGGCTGGATGCGGCAAAAGGAAAATATATAGCAAGAATGGATGCAGATGACATATCTGTTTTAACCAGACTTAAAAAACAGTTTGATTTTATGGAAAAACATAAAGATATAGGTGTTTGCGGTTCTTTTATAAAAAAATTCGGCGATGTAAACAGAACAGTGCATTGTCCTGTTGGTTCCGAAGAAATTAAAGTAAATATGATATTTAACTGCTGTATGATGCACCCGACTGTTATGTTTAATAAAGATATGCTTGAAAAATACAACCTCAGATACAACGACGAATATCGTGTCTGTGAAGATTATGATATGTGGGTGCGCTGTATCAGGTATTTCAAGTTTTACAATATACCGGAGCCGCTTTTGAATTATAGGGAACACTGTGAGAATATTTCAAAAAAACAGAACCAAAGCATAAACCCTCTTGCAATTGCATTGACTAAAAAACAGCTGGATCAATATCTTGACATTGAACTTTCCGTTGATGAAATCAATATTCTTTTTGATGTTGAAAATAAGGATTTTTCAAAACTTTACGATTTATATTGCCGGTTATTACAGGCAATTAAACAGGATGAAATCAACAAAAAGCTTTTTAAAAAATATCTGGCAAAGGCAATTATCAGGAAGCTTAAGAAATGTTTTAAAAAAGATAAAAATGCCTTTTCTTTACTCCAGATGTTCAGGTATAATTTTTTCAGTGCATTGTTTTATACTTTGACACATTTTTACAAAATAAAGAGGCTAAAATGAATATACTGGTTACAGGCGGGGCAGGCTTTATAGGAAGTCATCTGGTTGACAGACTGCTTTTGGACGGACACTTTGTTGTTGCATATGACAATCTGTCTTTGGGCAGGATGGAAAATTTGTGTGATGCATCCAAGAATGAGAATTTTCAATTTGTTCAGGGTGATATATTGGATAAAGAAAAGTTTTTTGATGTATTCAAAAAAAATAACTTTGATATAGTTTTTCATATGGCGGCAAACTCTGATATAGCAAAAAGCCACGCCAATCCGGATGTCGATTTTGA
>CALVEJ010000085.1 GCA_944326535.1 Candidatus Gastranaerophilales bacterium
CTGAGGAGTTTATCGGCTTCATCAAAATCCAAACCGTAAAGAATAAAGAGTATTGCGTGTTTTATTTTGTATCCGTTTGTGTCCAGCACATTTTGTGCGGTACGTTCTTTACATCCGCAAATTTCAGATACAATAGTAACAGCTCTTCTTTTGAGTTTGCTGTTGGTCGGTTTCACATCTATCATCAAATTATGATAGGTTTTTCCGATTTTTATCATAGATGCGGTTGAGAGCATATTCAAAATCATTTTCTGAGCTGTTCCGGCTTTCATTCTTGTTGAGCCGGAGATAGCTTCTGCACCCGTTTCCACACATATAAAGCAGTCTGCATATTCTTTCATTTTTGCATTAGGGTTTGAGGTGATTACAATAGTTTTACATTTTTTTATTTTTGCAACTTGAAGAAATTTGCAGACATATTTTGCATTTCCGGAAGCAGAAATCCCTACAATAGTATCATTGTTGCATATATCATGGTCATCAAAATCCTGAAGAGCCATTTCTTCAGAATCTTCGGCACCTTCTATTGCCTCTCTCAGTGCTCTGTCGCCTCCGGCAATAATCCCTTGAATCATATCCGGAGGGGTACTGAATGTCGGAGGACACTCCGAAGCATCAAGAACACCCAATCTGCCGCTTGTGCCTGCACCTACATAAAACAATCTTCCTGCATGCAAAAAGTTTCTTACAATAATATCAACCGCTTTTGTAATCTGTGGAATACACTTTTTGACTGCGGCAGCAACCTTCATATCCTCATTATTCAACATAATGAGCATATCTTCTGTTCCGACAAGGTCAATGTTCATTGTATCGTGATTGATGAGTTCTGTGGCTGTTTCGTCTTTTTTCATAAACTTCCTAAACTAACTGTAAGAAACTATACCCATAATAACTCTTTTTTTCGCTCCTGTACAGGTGGGTAAGTTATTTGTATTATGGTAAAGCGTGCAAAATCCAAGCATTGCAAAGGCAAGAGCCTCTTTGTATTTATCATTTATTCCAAAATCAGAGTGGGTTTTTATTGCGATATTGTTATCAAAGTATGTATTCAAAAATTTGATTAATGATTTATTATATGCACCGCCTCCGCCAAGAACAATCTCTTTTATTTCTGTTTTTGGAAAAACAAAATCCCGATATGCATTGTAAATTGTTTTGGCTGTCAGGGAAGTGATTGTTGCTATAACATCAAATTTGTTTTCCGGCGCTTTTTCAAATATTCTTTTTGCGTAATTTTTGTCAAAAAGCTCTCTTCCTGTTGATTTTGGCGGCTTTTGAGCATAGTAAGGTTCTTTTAAAAGCATTTTCAGCCACTTTTCATCAACCGAACCTTGAAGCGCAATTTCACCGCCTTTATCAAAAGGCATATCAAACAATTTTTGTACAAAATAATCAATCAGCATGTTGCCCGGACCTGTATCAAAGGCAAAAGTGTCACATGAGTTTGAAAGTACCGTCACATTGCCTATCCCGCCAATATTTTGGATTGCACGGGGTGTATCTTTTTTAAAAATCAGTTCATCTGCAAACGGAACAAGAGGGGCGCCCTGCCCGCCTGCTGCAATGTCTTTTGAACGAAAATCGCCTATTGTTGTTATTCCTGTTAATTCTGAAATAACAGAGATATTACCTATTTGCAGGGTGCTTCTTGTTTTTATTCCGGCAGTATCAATGATTTGAGGTATATGATATATAGTTTGTCCGTGTGATGCAATAAAATCAATCTCTTTTTCAGAAATGCCGGATTTTTGTATTAATTCTAAAGCACATTGAGCAAAAAGTTTTCCTGCAACAAAATCCATATTGCACACATCTTTGACAGAACCTTCATTATTTGCCAGAGACAACAACTTTTCTCTGACCTCATTTGGATAATCCAGAGAATGTGTTTTCAAAAACTCAAAATTAAAATCATCATCCAGCCTTACAAGACAGGCATCTATCCCGTCAAGAGATGTTCCTGACATCATTCCGATTGCTATTTTGCAGTTATTTTTCATCAAACAAATTATACAATATTTACTAATACAAATACAAAATCAAAAGTTTTCTGCCAAAAAGCATTATACCTATCAAAATACTTGTCATGGCAGCAATTAAAACAACTCCTGCTGACAAATCCTTTGCCATTTTGACCATTTTTGAATATTTGTTTTTGTATAGTGCATCAAGTGCAAACTCAATTACTGAATTGAACAATTCCGCCGTGATTACAAAACTGATGGCAAGTATCAACACGCAGTATTCAATACATTTGAAATTAAGCAAAATTCCGCCGAGCAGTGACAAAAAACCTATCAAGAGATGAAAGCGGTAGTTTCTCTGTGATTTGTAAGCAACGCTCAATCCCTGCAATGCATATGACAGACTTTTTCTATATCCTCCTGACGTAAATTTAGACATTTATTCCTGTTTCCTCAATCATTTCTTTTTGCATATCCCACATTGTTTGAAGCGTTTCTTCCGTAGTGTGGTCATATCCTAATAAATGAAGTATACCGTGAGCAAGCAAAAAGTACAATTCCTGTTTAAAAGACTGTCTGTGATGAGTGTTTTCTTTTGCCTGTATAGCTGTTCTGTCAAGAGAAATAAAGATTTCACCGAGATTTATTTCATTGTCAAAAATAAATCTTTCTTCTTCCGGACTATCCGCAAATATAGCAAAAGTAATAACATCTGTCGGACAGTCTTTTTCTCTGTAGTTTAGATTAATTTGATGAATTTTTTCATCACTGCATAAAACCGCATCAAAATACAAAAGTCTGCAGTCATAGCCTTTCAGGCAGGAGTTTTTAACCCATTCCTCTTTTGACAAAAGATATTCTGTCATTTTTTGTGCATCTTGTGTCAATGCGGCAAGGTCAACATTGCCTTCAAAATTTTCATACTCATTTTCTATAAAAATGTTTATTTCAGTATTATTGATCATCTGTTTTCTTTGTATTCTCAGACTGCTGTTGCGGATTTTCAGTTAAGTTTTCCGTTTTTTGAAGATGTTTTTGAATTTTCTTTTCAATTTTATCTTCTTCATCCGTATTAATTTTATCGGGAGCAACAAATTTCTTTTTCAGTGCTTTTTCTTCAAGCTCCTGAATAATATTTTCGTGATATTTTATTCTCTGGTGATGAGCGGCTCTTAGGTTTTTGTTTAATGCTGCCGCAATTGTTTTCAGATCTTTCAATGTCAGCGGGCTGTCAGACAGCTGTCCGTCATTGAGTTTTGTTTGGATAATTTTG
Source organism: Candidatus Gastranaerophilales bacterium (assembly GCA_944326535.1). Lineage (GTDB taxonomy): Bacteria > Cyanobacteriota > Vampirovibrionia > Gastranaerophilales > Gastranaerophilaceae > Limenecus. Next base: position 3,241 of record CALVEJ010000085.1, read on the forward strand.
TTAATCATATTATCGAGTTCTTCTTGAGAATGGTCTTTGAGTGTTCTCGAGGCAGACTCAACAGAATCGGCAATCATCAAAATTGCTGTTTCTTTCATATTAGGACGGGGTCCTGTGTATCTGAATTGTTCTTCAGTTACCTTATCAGCGCCTTCTTCCAATTTTGCCTGATTGTAAAAGTAACTTGCTATAGAATCGCCGTGGTGCTGAACTATAAAGTTTTGAACAATAGGGGGAAGCCCGTATTCTCTCGCCAGATCAATGCCGTCTTTGGGGTGTGCCGTAATAACCATTTTGCTCAATCTCGGATTGAGTTTTGTATGAGGGTTTTCAATTCCGAAGTATGTCTGGTTTTCCACAAAGAACAAAGGTCTTTTGAGTTTTCCTATATCGTGATATAAAGCACCTACTCTGGCAAGAACAGGATCAGCTCCGATTGCCTCAGCCGCGGTTTCGCACAAATTTGCAACCATAAGGCTGTGTGCAAATGTACCTGGTGCTTCAAACTGCAGGCGTTTCAATAGAGGCTGATTATTGTCCGCAAGTTCGGCAAGCCCGTATGGTGTAACTATTTTGAACATACTTTCGAACAGAGGTATTATACCGAGTACAATAATTCCGCTCAGAAGTCCGTTGCATGTACCAATCAGCGCATTGTACCATATTATGCTTGAATCCAGCGGGTTGATTGAGTTTTCAATCATATAAATAATCAATATAAAGAACAACATCGAAAGACCGATTTCGCCGCCGATTTTTACAAGGTCAAAACGTCTTGAGTATCTGACTTTTGATGTTGCAATGGAAGCTATCAGACAAACTACAATAAATACAGCAGAAGGTTCTATAGGCATCTGCTCTACGAGTGCAATAATTACAACCAGAATAGTCGTGGCAAAAACGGATACTCTCGGATTTGTGAAAATAGCTATCAAAACGGCAAGTGCAGGAAACGGCAAAAAGTAGAACGATGCACCGCTTGGCAAAACAGCACCCAGCGCCGATATCAATATAGCAAGGAGCGCTGTTACGGAAAGATAGTTTTTTGTCAAAAACTGCTTTTCATAAAACATCAGATAATACAAAAGTGTTGTTACACCCAGTGCAACGAGGGCAAATATTCCGACTATTGCTTGAAGGTTAAGCTCCAGAACATTGTAACCCATTTTTTGAAGAGCATCTTTTTTTACTCTGGTAACAGGCTCGCCCGCAAACAAAATTTTCTCGCCTTTTTCAAATTTTACAACGGTCGGGGCAACAGAGTTGATTGCATTCTTCTTTGCCAATTCCGTAGCCGTTTCATCAAAAACCATATTCGGAACAATTACCTGTTCCAAAAGTGCGGAAATAACTCTGAGTTCAGCTTTTGAAGTTTCATAGTGTGTGTTTCTCAAGATCATTGAGGTCAAATTATTCTTTTCAAAGTCTCTTTCCGTTACACCTTGATTTAAAACATTCTCCAGCGTTTTGCGTGCTTTATTGAATGTAGAGTGTATCCTTGTATCATTTGAGTTTATAAGATAGTTTAAAATATAGTCTTGATATACATTGCTTTCAAAATCAAAAAGAAGTTTCATTTCTTCTTTTTTCTGAGCATAACTCTCATTTTTTGCTCTTACCTGATCAATAGCTTTAATCAATACCGCATAATTGTTTTTTATATAAGTATCTTCTGCGGGAGTTAGTATAGGTTCTATTTTTTGCGCTATTTCCTTTTTGTTTTGTTCGGTTTTAAAAGTATCCACGACTTTTATTGTTTTGTATGCAACAACGTCTTTTTTGCTGGTGCCGTCTTCGTTGATTATGCTTTGAAACATATAATATCTGGCACTCAAAACCGCTGTCATAACAATAACAAACAGCACAAAAATCATAAAGTTTATAACCTTGGAAGACGAAAATGTATCCGCTAAAAGGTTAGTCAATTCAAGTTTTTTCATATATATTTTCTCTGATTACTTTCGTTGATAAATTTATAGATATTTTAATACTTACATCAATAAATGCAATCCTACCGTAGGATGAGCAGTATAACAATGATGTAATCTCCGAACGGGCATGCCTGCATCCTTTATTTGATGCATGTATTTTTGTTTTTATACCGCAAACAGCTGATGTAAAACATGTCCAAAAAGATACAATCATGATAAGACTATTAAACTTATGAAAAGACGGTAAATATGAAAACAAATTCTGCTGACATTGTTGATTTTAGTGAAAGAAAGTTTACTCTTGCTGATGTTTTTGCAAACCAGCATCCGGTAATAAA
>CALVEJ010000086.1 GCA_944326535.1 Candidatus Gastranaerophilales bacterium
CGTCCGGACATCCGCTATTTCTTCTTAGCAACCGGTCCTGTTTTCTTACCGCGTCTTGTTCTTGCGTTAGTTTTTGTTCTCTGACCTCTTACAGGAAGTTTTCTTCTGTGTCTCATTCCTCTATAAGAGTTGATTTCAGAGAGTCTTTTTATGTTGAGAGATTCTTCTCTTCTCAAATCACCTTCAATGTGATAATTTGTGAGTTCATCTCTGAGCTTTTTAATATCGTCATCTGTAAGATCGTCTGTTCTCAAATCTTCTGAAATACCGCAAGCTGCAAGAATTTTTGAAGAACGAGTCGGTCCAATGCCGTATATGTAGGTCAAAGCTATAACCATTCTTTTGTTACGGGGTAAATCAACCCCAGCCAATCTTGCCATTGTTTCTCCTTATGTTAACTTAGTGATTGTTTTTGGTATATATTACAACCGTTCAAGAGTTGTATCGGTTGTTTATTCTAATTTCCGGTGTTCAAAAAACATACACTTCACATCTAAAATCTCTTAAATTTTATTCGTTCCGTTAGTTTTTTACCTGGGCACTATCTCTGCGTCCGTCCGGAAATCAGCTTCTTGGATTTCCTTTACGCTCTGCACTGTCGTTCGCTTCGCTTTGCTTCTGCTCACTTCGTGCTTCGCCCGAGCTGGGGTCTCTTCGTTCCCCGGCGCACGTCCGGAAATCCGCTACCCCTGTCTTTGTTTGTGTTTAGGGTTTTTGCAAATTACTGTAATTCTTCCTCTTCTTCTGATGAACTTACAGTCTTTGCACATTTTCTTAACTGATGCTCTTACTTTCATTTTGTTTTCCTTATCTAGTATTTAATTGTTTTTGCCGCGTATGTCCCGAGAGGCGGAACACTTTTTATAATAAAGCCGAAGCTGTTATTTCAATCTGTATGTAATTCTTCCGCGTGTTAAATCATATGGTGTCATTTCAACTTTAACTTTGTCGCCCGGAAGAATTTTAATAAAATTCTTTCTGATTTTTCCTGATATATGAGCAAGAATCTCATGTCCGTTTTCCAGTTCAACTCGAAACATTGCATTTGGCAGTGACTCTAAGATTTTGCCCTCAAATTCAATTACATCTTTTGACATTTTACCTTCTTTGACTTATTTAGTAATGTTTCAGCCAGAGCATATATGCACAATACACCCTGTCTATTATAATCTTACATGCTCAAAATTCTTAAGCAAGCCCTTTTTATTGATTTTATTAAATTTCAAGCAATTTTATAAAAAACCGCTAATATTTGTTTTTTAAAAATAACGACATATTTAAGAAAATCCGCATTGTTCTATATGCCCTAGCAATAAGCTTTTTGAGATTTTTTATTAAGTTTTATTAATTATTTAATTATTTTATTATTAAATAAACAACTAAACGCTAATCTGCAGACAAACAAAAAACTCATGTAAACAAATATTACAAATTATTTAACAAATTTTTTAAATTTAGGCAATTCTGAATAAAAAAAATACTTTATATAAGAGTAAGGGATATGAAAACTTTAAAGGAAGAAAAATAAAACAATAAAAAGGCTTTGGGTTTTTATATTACACATAAAACAAGACTAATAAAGTAATAAAGATTTTATCCATATACTCTCTCTCTCTTAATATCCTCGTGTTTATTTAATGCTTGTCGAAATGCACAAGCATTTTTTTTGCGTTGTTGTTGGGTTTTCACAATTTGTACAAAATATTTTTTATTTTTAATGATGCACTTTTAATGCACAAAAATCTTCTTTAAGAAAATGCAAATTTTTATATGTTTGGGATTTAATATTTTCAGAGGCAAACATATGATAAAAGTATCTGGTATAAAAAGACTATTCTTACCTTTAATAAAAAAGAACGCTCAAGCCAACAGAACACTCTTTTCCAGAAACGCCATAAAAGACAGCTTTGCAAAACAAGAAGGCGTTGTAAAAGAGTTTTTGCTGACACATTTTGAATACAAAACAAGAAAACCGCAAAATATAACAGTCAAACAAAATTCGCTTAACAAAGCTACTTTGTACCAAAAAGTCTTTGATCCGCAAACAAAAAAAATCAAAAAGATACCAACACAAATAGGCATAGCGGAATCAAAAAACAAATGGATGACAACTTATCATTTTATAGAACCAGAAACAGAAAAAGAGATAGGTTTTGTTACAATATGCGACTGGCAGCAGGCAAAAAAATATCCACAGATTGTTTCATTGTGCGTAATTGAGGGAAAACTGCTCAAAGATTACCCTAAACTAGGTATAAAAGGCAAGAGAATAACAATTGACTACCTGCAAAACAACATGCCGGAAAAATACTCCGGAGTCGGCAAGGCAGCAGACCAAATTGCAATAGAATATTGTCTCAGAAATGATATAAAACCAATGATAACATCTATTGCCGATTTGAATTCTCATGCTGCGCATTACATAAGGGGCAGACGATTTTTTCCGGACAAAAACTTTGCAATAAGATTTGGCACTTATGATCCGAATACAATAATAAAACAGAGGATAAAAGAAACGCCAAAAGGCGAAAAAGTAAACTGCAGCGACCTTGGGGAATTAAATATGTATATGCCTCAAAAAATAATACAAAGATATATGAGAAAAATAAAAAATCATCCAATTTTACATTAAAAGCCTTCTTTTTTATTAAAGAAGGCTTTTTAAAATATTAAATACTGCGCTATTCCTTCAAGAAACTTTCATAGTTTCTTGCAAGCAGTTGTGTTTTTATCTGATTGATAAAGTCAAGAGCAACACCGACCATGATGATCAGAGAAGTAGCACCAATACCCTGCAAAGTAGTGATATTTGTAATATACGATGCGCCTGAAGGTATCAAAGCAATTACACCCAAACACAATGCACCGAGAAGAGTAATTCTTGACAAAATCTTATCCAGTGCTTCTGCAGTAGGTCGTCCCGGTTTTATACCAGGAATAGATGAACCGTATTTTTTCAAATTGTTTGCAATTTCTTTTGGCTGCATATTAGGCATAATTGATGCATAGAAGAAAGTTAAGAAAACAATCAGCAAGAAATACAATACATAATGAACCCATCCTGACGGACTGAGTACTGTTGAAAGCCAGGTAATTGAATCTTTCAAAGCACCGGCAGGCAAGTTTGTCTGACCTATTAAGCTGATAATTGTAGTCGGGAAAAGCAAAATAGCAATTGCAAAGATAATAGGCATTACACCGCCCGGGTTCATTTTGAACGGAATATAAGTATTTACCCCGCCATATATCTTGTTGCCGACTTGTCTTTTTGGATTAACAATCAAAACTTTTCTGATAGCTTCCTGCATTACAACAATCAATACCATAGTAGCAAAGAAAATAGCCAGCAAAGCAAGCAATCCAAGCTGTAGTGATGAGTCATTTGCAACAAGCTGACCTGTTTTTTCACAGTAATAAGGTATACGGGAAATAATACCGACAAAAATCAACAAAGAGCCACCGTTTCCGATTCCTCTTTCTGTCATCAATTCTGCAAGCCACATAACAAATATTGAACCGGCTGTCAAAATCAATGCTGAACCGATGAAGAAGACTGTATGATTAATGCCCGGCAAAATTGCGGCAGGCGCATTATGAAGCAGATACAAAAGAAAGATGCTTGCCTGAAAGAAAGAAATAAATACAGTAAAGTATCTTGTATACTGAGATATTTTTCTTCTGCCGGCTTCTCCTTCTTCTTTTTGAAGCTGCTCAAGATGCGGAATGATTACAGTCAAAAGCTGCATGATAATGGAAGCAGTGATGTACGGTCCGATACCAAGTGCAAGAATAGAAATGTTTGCTAGTGCACCGCCTGAAAACAAATCTATAAAACCGATGATATTATTTCCCTGAGCAATTCTTGAAAAAACTTCATTGTTGATACCGAACAACGGCAAAGCAACACCAAGTCTAAAAACTGCTATCATCGCAAAAGTAAATATTAATTTTGATTTCAAGCCCGAAGCCTGAAACATTGATACCACATCATCCATAGACGGCGGTTTCATTTTTGCATTTTGCATTTAATTCTCTCCCTGTCATTATTTGCCGGTTGAAAACACCTTCAAACCGAATTTAGGATGTAAAGCAACAAGCTGCTTGCTTGAGCAGCCTGTTGCAAATTTTATATTTTATACCAGTTCAGCTTTTCCGCCTGCTTTTTCAATTTTTTCTTTAGCAGATGGTGTAAAATATCTTGCTTTCACTGTAACTGATTTTGAAATTTCACCGTTGCCGAGAACTCTCAAAACTTCTGATTTCGGATGAGCTTTTCCGTTCTCAATCAGCCAGTTAAGATCGATTTCTTTTGCATCTAGTTTTTCTATGTCTTTTACATTAATTTCTGCACAATTCAAAGCTGCAAAATTAGTAAAACCTTTCAATTTCGGCATTTGTCTGTATGACGGCATCTGTCCGCCTTCAAAACCTCTTTTTGAACTTGAGCCTGAACGCTGACCTTCACCATTGTGTCCGCGTCCTGATGTTTTACCTACGCCTGTAGCTCTGCCTCTGCCAACTCTTTTTGATCTGTGAGTAGCACCTTGAGCAGGTCTTAAATCTTCTAATTTTATTCTTTCTGCCATTTTATATTGTCCTTTTCTTTAAATTTTTTACTACTATTGGCTTACAACTTCAACAAGATGGGGAACCTTGTTCACCATACCCATGATTGTTGCAGAATTAAAATGCTCTACAACATCATTTGTCTTTTTCAAACCAAGAGCTCTGACAACTTTGATTTGTTTGTCAGGTACGCCGATTAAACTTTTTTTAAGTTTAATTGAAACTTTTTGTAATTTATCCTTAGCCATTTTTATTATTTCCTTTTCTTATAATTACTGTGCTATATGCTATGCAATATTTTTTAATTAAGCATTCAGCATCTGTTTAAGTGTCAAACCGCGTTTTTTAGCAACATCACCGAATGTTCTGAGATTTTTCAAAGCATCCATTGTAGCATTTGCTGCGTTGAGCGGAGATTTTGAACCTAAAGATTTGCTCAAAATATTTTCAATACCTGCAAGTTCAAGCACTGCACGAACAGCACCGCCTGCGATAACACCGGTACCTTGAGAAGCAGGTCTCAACATAACAGCACCTGCACCTGAACGTCCGACAATCGGGTGAGGAATTGTTGTTTTGAAAATCGGTACAGTGATAAGATTTTTTCTGCCTTCTGCAATAGCTTTTTGAATAGCAATTATAACTTCTGAAGCTTTAGCGCAGCCAACACCTACCTGACCTTTTGAGTTTCCTACGATAACAATAGCTCTAAAGCTGAGTTTTTTACCGCCTTTTACAAC
>CALVEJ010000087.1 GCA_944326535.1 Candidatus Gastranaerophilales bacterium
AAAAGGAAAAAACGATGACAAAAAACTTTAATGAAGATTTGAAGGAACTATCAATTTATGTTTACCAAAACGGAAAATACATTAATCTTTATATTTAAAAACAAGATTAAAATATAAATATGAAACAAAAATTTTCCAAAATACAAATAAATAGTGAGAAACAAAAAGCAGAAACAAAAATAAAAAATCTCTTTAATTCAACAGACGGCAGATTTTGGCTTTTGTTATTTGATATAGTGCTGGACTGGCTTTTCTATAAGTTTTTCAATATCCGTTCATCAGGGAGTATTCTTGATGGATTAAACAGCGAATGTTCTCAAAAAAATTCAAAATGGAAGGAAGTTTTAACAAATATTTTAATCACACTTATAATTCTTGCTATTTCATATTTCTACGTAATAAAATACACAGCTTAAGAAATATACGATAAGTTAGGAATCAGTTATAAAAACAAAACTGAGAAGTGTTAAACAATAAAATAATAAGCATTTATTATTTTAAAGGAGTTTTATTATGCTAAAAAATATAAAAAAATATTATAATTCAATTAAAACTGGAAAAAAAATTATTGATGAAACAGAATACAACAATAAATATATAGAAAAAAGATTACGTGAACTCATCAAAAAAGGATACACTCCACAACAAGCAAGAAAAATTCTATTTTTAGAACTTGGTGCAAGTGCTGCAGTCAGAGAAAGTATAGAGGCAGCTACCGCAGAAGATTGTATGGCAATTGGCAGACTTGTCGGCACAGAAATTGGTGCAACCGTAGGATCTTTAGGCAAGTCTTTGAGCAGTGTGGGCATTGGTGCAACCGTAGGAGGGACACTGGGTGTCTATTTTGGAAAAAGGGCATGTCAACAAATTATAAAATATGCAAGTGAAAAGGTTGTACAAATGACCGCCGAAAAAATTATTAAAAATAATTTAGATACAAAAAATGCAGAATTAGATCTTATTTATTTAACGGAATCCATAAAAAACAAACAAAATATAAATGGATTTGAAACACTAAAAGCAATAAAACAAACTCCTTCATCAAAAAATGATACAATTTTATTAAAGGGACAAGTTTCAAAAAACATTTATTTAACATCGGATATAGAAAATAAAAAAAGGTCAATATCAAAAACAAAAGCGTTTAATAAAAATAACCCGCTAGAAGAACAAATGTATGAAGCTAATAAAAATGATTCTTATTCAGAAAAAGAACGAAAACTACAAGCTTTAAAAAATCCACAAGAATCAAAAATTAAAAAAGTCCACGAAATGATACAAAACTCAAATAATATTAATAAATCAGTAAAGTTTGATACAAAAAAAGATTATAGTAATTATATTAATAAAGTTATTGATTCAAGAAAAATCTTCTCAAAAGAAGATATACAGAACATGACAAATGAAGAAATCAAAAAAAATAAAAAAGCAATTCATTATCAAGAAAAAACTATAGGTATTCCTTCAGAAAAACAGGCAAAAGCCTCGGGGCTGGTTTATGTATCAGGTTATACAAGAGAGGACGGAACAAAAGTCAGCAGCTATTACAGAACCAGACCTGTATAAAATATTGTCGTTTTGTCGGGTTGTCAGTCATGATTAAATAAGATATCATTTAATTTATGAAAAAGTTTTTGTACATATTCTTTATTTTTTGTTTCAGCGCCGGTTTTGTCTTTGCCGAAACACCTTATATTCACCCGATTGACAGGCAGGAAAGCACCTGCAAAGAAAAGGCAAAAACGCTTGAAGAATGGACAAAATGCACTTATCTGGCATCTAGGGAGTGGAACAAAGAGGTAGACAAATACTACTCTCTCTTATACAAAAAGCTCCCTGAATCTGACAAAAACACCCTTTTTGAAGATCAAAAGTACTGGAACATGTACAAAAACTACGAAATACGCCTATTAAACAGCTTGTATGACAAAGACAACGAAACAAAAGAAAGGCTGCTTTTTCGAACAAATCAAAAACGAGATATCGTAAAACACCGTGCAGAATCCCTCAGAATGTATTATATTCAAACCTTCCCCGATGATGACAAAGAAAAAATCCAAGTTAATAGCGAGTATCACCCTGATAATATTATTATCCGCAGTTTGCGCTACCTCGGCTTTTGATTTAAAAAAAGATGATGACAAAGTTGTTTATTCTTTTTGCCTTCAAAATGCAAAAAATTCTGATGAAGCTTCCGTTCTTTTCTGGAACTGGCTGTTGAGACATATAAGATTGTCCCCAAAAAATGCAGCGCTTCACAATATTTACCAGCAGGACACGGTTGCATTTTTTTATGATCTGGATAACGACGGGAGAAGAGAGATTATCGGAACGCACTATGCCTCTGCCATTGCAGCGGCAGGCGATTTTCTTTTGTATATTTTAAAATACGACAATGAGTCAAAACAAAAATACAAGCTGATTTCTGACTATTTATACTTTGATGCTTTTCTGCCCATAGAAATTCTTGAAGACAAAACAGCCGGATACCACAAAATTCGTGTTGTTTCCCAAAATGATTACAGCAAAAAAATTTATGCATTCGACAAAAGAAAAGGAATTTATACGGAAAAATAATTGAAATTTTTTATAAAACAGCAAATACATTAATTTCTTGTTAAAAGACATAGCTTATAATAGCTGTAACTCTCAGGATAAACCTGAAAAATCCAGCTATTTGCCGGCACTTTGCTTACAAAGTGCCGTTTTCTTTGAAAGAAAATTTTTAATAAAAAAGCTAAACGGAAAATATGATAAAACACTACCGGACAAAATAATAAATAATGACACTATGAAAAAGCTGTTTGTTATACTTTTTATAATTATTGTTGTTGCCGTTTTTTATACAATTAAGGCACAAAAAGATGCTCATCAGTACCAGTTAGATGTTATAAAAACAAAAGAACTTGAAAAAAATATTACGGTAATTGCAAAAATAAATTTGGAAAAAGACTACTCACCCCAAGCCTCAATTATACTTGCAAAATATTTAATGGACGAATACCCACTCCTATATGCCCAGGAACCAATTATGGATGACACTAATGCTGTCTTTTATGATTTAAATGACGACGGCGTTGAAGAAATTATCGGAATTTGCCATTCTGATGGAGGTTCTGCCGGATACACTCTGCATATATTAAAAAAGAATTTTGGCAGCGGATACAAAGATATCTCTCCTTTTATAAATTTTTACGCAGGCAGTCCCATTTTTGTTCACAAATCCAAAACAAACGGTTTTCACGATATTGAATTCACCGCAAGAACCAACAAACCCGATCAAAATTTTGTCGAAGCCAACGGCTTTATGCATATCGGCAGGTGGATAGCAAAGTTTAAATAATATTATATTTTCTAACTTACAAAAACACTCGCTGCAGTCTGTCCCCATCACAGACTTTGTGCAGCACAACCAAAAAGAAAGGAGTTCCTATGTCAGGTACACAGGACACTAATTTGTCTGCGGAAAATTCACAAGAATCTACGCAGGCCGGTCAATCAGGTATTGACGATTTTCAAGAAGAAGATGGTGTAAAAGAAGAAACTCTTTCTCCTGCTCAAAAAATGGACAGGCTGCTAAGAGGAACATCATCGATCAACATGAAAAAGGAAATTGAAAAACTCAGAAAAGAAGCGGCAAAATACCGCAATGTTTCAAGAAACGAAGCCAGACAAAAAGAAGAAATTCAGAGAAAATCCAGAGAAATACAAATGGAACTGGACAAGCTGAAAGAAACAAACCGTTACCTAAAGGTAATCAGAGAGCTGGACAAAGCCGGCTGCAAAAAAAGCGAGCTCGTTTCAAAAGACATACCGGAGGATTGTGAAAATCTGGAAGAATTTATCAAAAATTACAAAGAAGAAAATCAGTTTCTTTTTTCAGAATCAAAAAAAAATATCGGAAGCACATTCAAAACTTCCGGTACAAAAAATCTCACAGCGGCGCAGAAAATGGATGCGTATATCCGTGCTGCGCTGGGCAGATAGTCAACTACAAAAATGAAAGGATTAAAAAATGACATTAGATGCAAAAATGATTTCTCGTACAAATGCGGAAGCTCTTATTCCCGTAGAGACATCCAACGAAATTATCAAAAATGTACCTCAAGCTTCAGCTGCTTTATCTCTTTTTAAACAGCTGCCAAACATGAGTGCAAAACAAAAAACGCTCCCTGTTACTTCTACTTTGCCTACCGCATACTTCCTTAACGGTGACACAGATATGAAAAAGACAACAAATGCGGAATGGGACAAACTTACTTTAACAGCGGAAGAAATTGCGGTTATTGTACCTATTCCGGAAGCTGTTTTTGAAGATTCTCAATACAGCATGTGGTCAGAAATCCAGCCGCAAATCGTTGAAGCATTCGGTATTGCAATTGATGAAGCCGTATTTTTCGGTATAAACAAACCGACAAGCTATCCTGATGCAATTGTTACAGCAGCAATAGCAAAGAAAAACACTGTTGAACTCGGCACAAACGAAGACATCGCCGGAGATATTATCGGAGAAGGCGGTGTAATGTCCAAAGTTGAAGACTGCGGATACAAAGTTACAGGTTTTTATGCTGACAGCAAATTGGAAGCAAAATTCAGAAACCTCAGAGACAAAAACAATCAGCTTCTCTACACACCCGGATTGACTTCAGAAATGCCGGTAAGCCTTGTAGGCAGACCTATGAAATATGATGAAACAGGCATATTTGATTCAACAAAAGCACTGTTGATTGCAGGCGACTTCACAAAAGCAGTTTATTCAATCAGACAAGATATTACATACAAAGTTCTTGATCAGGCAATCATTCAAAACACTGACGGTACAATCGCTTACAACCTTGCTCAGCAGGATATGGTTGCTCTTCGTTGCGTAATGAGACTCGGTGTACAAATTGCAAATCCTGCAAGCAGAAAAGGCGGCGAAAACCGCTATCCGTTTGCAGTACTTACACCACAAGCTGCAGATTAATCTGAAAGCAATTTTACCGTTAACATTAAACAAAACGGCAGGCGGAGGAACAAAACCTCCGTCTGTTTTTTAAGGAGAAAAAATGACAATTGAACTTTACAAGAATTCATTCGTCACTTTAGAAGATG
>CALVEJ010000088.1 GCA_944326535.1 Candidatus Gastranaerophilales bacterium
ATTAATGAGAAAAAAGCATTTCTTGCCGAAGCTGAACCGAAAATCAAAAAACTTGAGATTGAGCTCGACAAAATGGAGCATCAGCATATAGAAATAGGAGAAAAAACACTCAAACTCGAAGAAGAAATTAAAGAGATTGAAGCAAAAATGACACCGGAAGAGCTTACAAATCTCAAAAAACTGACAGAAGATACAGAAAATCAGATAAAACAGTTTGAGTCAAAAATTGCTTCGTGCACAAATGATATTGAGGGATTTAACAGAGCAATTGCATTCCAGACAGATGTAATTGAAACCCACAACAAAGAAATAGACCGCCTGCACAAAGATAATGAAACTCTTGCACAGGACAAAGAAAAATATAAAGTTGAGATTGAAGATCTCAACGGAAAAATAGATGTTCTCGAAATAAAAATAAAAGAACTCGGAGAAAAGCTTATAGAAATTCAGGCAGAACGTGATGCCGTGAATGAACAGTATCTTGAACTGGATAAACAAAAAAATCTTATAAATCTCAATATTGAAAAGATTGCAGAACAGATAGAAGCTTTCAAGGCACGCCGCCGTGAACTGGAACCCCAGCTTGAAAATGTTAAGGAAGAACTCAAAGAAAACGGAGTGGATTATACAAAACTTGAAGAAACAGAAATTTCCGTAGAAGAAATCACGGGCAAAATCCAAAGACTCCAAAAACGCATGGATGATCTGGGAGATGTAAACATGCGTGCCATAAAATCCTATGATGAAGTTTCGGAACGCCAGAACGAACTTCGTACAAAGATTGAAACATTGTCCAATGAAAAAAATCAGATAATGGACAGAATGCAAGGTTATGAAAATCTCAAAAAAGATACGTTTATGAACACATACAATAACATAAACGACAACTTTAAAGAAATTTTCCACAAACTCTCAGAAGGTGAAGGAACCCTGATTCTTGACAATCCGGAAGCTCCTTTTACCGGAGGTATGTCTATTGAGGCACAACCGAGAGACAAGGAAAAAACAAGGCTCAATCTTATGTCGGGCGGTGAAAAATCACTAACCGCTCTGGCTTTTGTATTTGCAATCCAAAGATACCTGCCTGCACCGTTTTATGCGTTTGATGAGGTCGATGCAAACCTGGACGGTATTAATGTTGAAAAACTCGCTGACATGGTAAAAACTCAGGCAGAAAATACGCAATTTGTAGTAGTTAGCCACCGTAAACCTATGATAGAATCAGCTAATAGGACAATCGGCGTAACTCAAAAAGAAAAAGGTATAACACGTGTAACCGGCGTGAAACTAAGGGACTAAGGCGGAAAAATGGAAACAGCCGAGACAAATTTACATCATGATTTTTATGTACCTGAAGCTTCAGCACCTGCTGTTGACAGCTTTGAGAACATGTCCATGATTTCAACTTCCGAAGTAACCGAACAGGCAGACGGAATCGAAATTCTTGTAAACATGGCAAAAACCGGCAAAATTGACCCCTGGAATGTAGATATTGTTGATATTACCGACAAATATCTCGCCCACCTTTTCCAAATGAAAGCACAAAATCTTAGACTCACCGGCAGAACTCTTCTTTTTGCGGCAATTCTTTTGCGTTTGAAATCCAATGTTCTGGAGGGTATTGATGCAAACCAGATTGAGGGTGTAGAAGAAGAAAATTACGATGACTTTGAGCTGGAAGATGACGGCTGGAATGATGAGGAAATAAATACAAACAATGTTATTTCCCTTGACGAAGTTCTGCAAAGAAGAACCAGTATCCGCTTAAACAGAAGCCGCATGGTCAATTTGAAAGACCTTATCAAACAGCTTCAATTTTATGAAGAACTCGACAGAAAACAGTCTCTCAAAAATGCACATGAAAGAGCAAAAAGACGCGTCCGCTCTTACGCAAGACTTACACCGGATGATATCGTAAATCTTGCCCATGATGAATATATTGAAAAGAGCGTAGAAGTTCTGCATGAAAACCTGAAAAAGATTTTTGAAACTCAGGATAAAGTTGAACTAAACACTCTTACCCTGCTGGGTTTGGACAAAATTTCCGCATACATTGCGTTGTTGTTTTTAACAGCCGAACCTGATGCTGATATTGATTTGTATCAGGAAGAATTCTACGGCGATCTGTACGCAGTTCCTTACAAAAAACAGGAAATACAAGACAAAGAGTCAGCATAACAGATTTTACGCAAAAGCTTTAAAAAAATTTGAAAAATCTGTTCAATGATGTAAATATATTTTTCATATACATCTTGAGAGGAATAACAAATGATAAACAGACAAACTGCCGGTGTATTGAACGGCGCTGCAGCGGCAATCAGCTACGGGATGAATCCGCTGTTTGCACTGCCGCTTTATTCCGGAGGAATAGGTGTTAACTCTGTTCTTTTTTACCGTTATGCCATTGCTGTGGCTTTGTATGGCATATGGCTGAAATTTGTGAAAAAAACATCTTTTAAAATTACTTTGAAAGAATTTTTTCCGCTTTTGTTTCTCGGCTT
This sequence comes from Candidatus Gastranaerophilales bacterium, assembly GCA_944326535.1. Classification (GTDB taxonomy): domain Bacteria; phylum Cyanobacteriota; class Vampirovibrionia; order Gastranaerophilales; family Gastranaerophilaceae; genus Limenecus. Next base: position 2,502 of record CALVEJ010000088.1, read on the forward strand.
GTTTTTCTCTCTGTCTTCATTGACACTTTTTGGCGCTTTTAAATATATTGAAGCGGGAATTGCTTGCACAATACTTTTTACATATCCGGTTTTAGTTGCAGTTATAATGGCATTGTTCTTTAAAGAAAAAGTGACAAAAACCGTAATTTTTTCTATACTTTTAACCTGCGGGGGAATTTGTCTTCTTTACCATGGCAAGCCGGATGCAAAGCTCGATATGCATGGTGTCTTTCTGGTTCTTTTATCATCATTGCTGTATGCACTTTACATTGTCGGAGTAAAAAATATCAAAACAGTAAGGCATATAAAAACAGACAAACTGAGTTTTTATGTAATGTTATTTGGTCTTCTTGTTTATGTTTATAACCTGAACTTCTGCACACAGCTTCAAATAATAGACAAACCTTTTTTGTGGCTTTGTACTTTTGGTCTGGCTCTGTTTCCGACAATAATATCACTTGAAACTATAACTATTGCAATAAAACTTATCGGTTCTACCACAACCGCTGTTTTGGGAGCACTTGAACCTTTGACCGCTATATTCTTCGGAGTTTTGTTTTTTCATGAACATTTGAGTGTAAGAATTTGCGTTGGTGTTGTGCTTATTTTGACGGGAGTAATAATGATTGTCAGAAGGAAAAGAATACAGCACAGGATTTCAGGTTAATTAATACAATAAAAAACTCTACACAAGTATGATTTTGTTACCTGCGTGGCTCGCAGGTGGGTGAGTGCCTTGACTTTTCCGTTTCCTACTGGCGTATTGTGATACGGTAGGTATACTTCAAAGTTTTCGAGTCGCCTCTCCCGGTAATCAATAATGTAGGAACAAAATTAATACCTGCATAGAGTATTAATATTTTATACTTTTTTGTTATAATTAACAAGTATCCGCAACAGAACAAACGGGGTAATTTCAGGAATGGAAAAAGTCATGGACAAAATTACAATCAGATCTGACAGAAAAGACGATTACACTTTTATGTATAAAGGTGAAGAAGTTGTCTTGAAAGCAGGGTCAATTTTGAGTATAGCAAATGGATTGAACGATGTTGTTCTTCCGACTACTGCAATGAAAATTATGAATAACTTGATTGTTATTAAAGATGCCGTAAAAAAATAGGCAGCACCTTTAGAGTTTTTTATTTTTAGGCTTCAGGCTTTCAATCTGAAACAATACATCCTCTTTCAAAAAGAGGTGGATTTTGTCATCCTGAACTTGTTTCAAGATCTTATCGGATAGATGATAACACATCAGATTAGTAAGATTCTGAACACAGCTCTATCCTTGCGGCAAAGCTTTTCGGAAGCTTCAGAATGACAGCTACCCGTCATTCTAAGCGGATTTTGGCGGGCACAAGTCTGCCCATGCGAACGAAAACCACGCTTTTCGTGAGCGCCAATAATCCAAGACAGTGCAGCGAAGAATCTATTGTTAAAGATCCTTCGGGCTTTTGCCCTCAGGATGACGAAAGAAACACGTCATTCTGAGAGAATGAAATGACCGAAGAATCTAATGTTCAAAGATCCTTCGGATTTCATCCATCCGGAAATCCATCACAAGTATAAAGTAAAGCAGCAGGTGCACCTGCTGCTTTTTTAGCTGGATTTATTGAGTTGTATACTTTTTATGAATTGTCCTGCGGATACAAATTGTCAACAAGGCTTGACGGTTCACCGTCAGACTCGCTGTCACCGTAAAAAACACTCATGGAGCTGGGTTTAAAAGACTGATATTCTGTTTTGAGTTTTTCTTCATCCGCTTTCAAACTGAATGCTTGAATTTCTGCGTTTGTAACTCTTCCGTCTTTATTTGTGTCAATCTGATTGAAATATGTCAAAACATTTGTAAGCATATCACTTGCACCCATGCCGCTTGAGCACAGCTGGCAGAGTTCTTGATATGAAAGACCGTTTTGAGAAAGTTTTGTTGTGAGGTTTGTCATATCTTCCGCACCAATTTTTCCGTCTGCATCCTGATCGATTGCAGCAAAATTGCTGGATAAAAACTGAGCAAAGCTCATATTGCCTCCAAGCTGGGCAATTGTTGTATTGGACGGATTTGTAAGTTCTTCAATAGTCAATCCGCCTGAATTTGAACTGTTTTTTGCAAGTATTGCATATGTATTCGATAATCCGCTCAAAGCGTTTGCAAATAAAGCCTGACCATTCATCAATGACATAGTTGTCTCCTTATCATTTTACATGTTCAGTTTAATGTTATTTTTAAAAAAGTAAACCATGCAATTAAAGTATTTTTTCAATAAAAAAAATCCCGTTTAAAAACGGGATAGTTAGTAATATTACTTTTAATTCTTATTAATTATGAAAATACTTTGAATGTTCTTTCTATGTTTTTATCCATTACTTTTTTTACTGAGTCGATTTCTGTGTCGCAG
>CALVEJ010000089.1 GCA_944326535.1 Candidatus Gastranaerophilales bacterium
TCAGGATCAGGTGAGAGATTTTTGAGTCCGAAGGACGTAAAAAATCCGACACGTGGAACCTGCGAAATTTAAGTACAAAAATCGGAACGACAGGATTTGAACCTGCGACCCCCACCACCCCAAGGTGGTGCGCTACCAAGCTGCGCTACGTCCCGATTTTTAAAACTTATTCAATTTTCAAATTAATTGGGACTTGCGCAGCTACGCTGCTTCCTCTCGTTCGAAATGACATTTAGTCATTTCATCCTCGGCAGAGTGTCCCGATTTTTTAAACTTATTCAATTTTCAATATTTAATAAAATCGGGATGACAAGATTCGAACTTGCGACCCCCGCGACCCGAACACGGTGCGCTACCAAGCTGCGCTACATCCCGACTTTATACCAAATTTCAATATACTCTGCGCAGCAAGCTGCTTCCTCTCACGAACAAGACATTTAGTCTTGTTCGCTCGGCAGAGTATGCCGAGTTTATATTAAATTTCAAAGTGCACAGAATTTACATTCCGTATTTATATTTTAATACAAGCAAAAAATTTTTTAAGTACTTTTTATAAAAAAATCAAAATTTATCAAAATATTTAATACAAAAAGTTCTGTCATTTTCGACAGAACCAGAACAAATCTATAAACCTCTTCCCATAAATAAAATTAATCCCCACGGCTAGCAGCCAAAACCTAAAAAATTTTCTCTTTCATACTCCCTAATTAAAAATTAAAACTTTTATAAATTACTTCCTCGATTATCCCTAATCCCCGGAACAAGCCATCACCTCTTTCCTACTCTGGGAACCTCCCAGTAAAATAATCATACAAAAACAAAATTTCAGTATCAACAAAGATTTTGTAAAATAAGTTTTACAATTGACCATGCCCCCTAATACAAGTGGCTAAAAGTTTTTTTTACATTCTTAATAAAGTTATATTAATAATTTTGCTTGAAAAAATAACCCAAAATTTTCTATATACAGGATATAAAAAATATAAAAATAATCGCAAAAAACAAATAAAATAAAAGCCGTGCCACTGCCTATCGACAAACACAAAAACAATTCAAATTTATACCTGTCTCCCTCTCAAAATATTTTCACCCAAAAATTGAATCTTAGTGCTGCTTCGTTCCCGATCTGACACGGTTCGATTGTTTTTGCCAAAAAATTTTGAGCAATCATAAACAAATACAAAAATTCCTCGCTCCCGCATAAGCCTCACAGCAGGCTCTGCACCCCGCATATGCGTTCGGGTCAAGAGATCCGCAAAGTCCCCGTGGAGCACGGCTATATTATATTAACGTAAAAGTTTTTCTCAAGCAATTACTTTGTCATGTAATTAAAATTGTATTTTGTATTTGCAAGTTTTACATGCGGATTTGCTATTCTACCTTTAAAAGAAACGTTATTCCCTTTAAAATCTTTTTCTCTGAGCAAAATAATACCGCTGTTTCCAAGATCAATTGAACCTTGTTCATTGCCACCTGCATCAATTCGTTTTACAACATTATCTTTGCATACTTTATATTTTTGATTTTCATCCAATGCATTAACATAAATTGTGCCTTCTTGAAGTGTAAACCCTAATCCGTCCAGCTTTATTGATGACAATGTAGCACTGCCACCCGATTGATCAGGATTTGGACCATAACCATTTGAATGTAAAACAACAATTGCATCTGTTTTATCGTTGTATCTATAAAATGCTGCAGCCTGTCCGCCGCCGACAATATCCTGATTATGAAGCGGTTGTGTTGCACCATTGACAAGAGCTGACGCAGCTTCTTTGTTTCTTATATTCATTATTTTTGAAATTTGATTTTTATGTTCATTTATAAATTTGTAATTTGGATTAGTTAGCCAATCCCATCTGAGAGCATTTCTGTTTTCTTGTTTTTCATTTTTACAGAATGTTTCCCATCCTGTCATACCAAACTCATCGCCTGCATAGTTTGTAGGGTTGCCCGGCAATCCAACCATTGCAAACATTATTGCCTGATATTTTTTCATAGCAGGGAACAGAATATTTTTTAAAGTTTCTGCTTTGAGTTTTTCAACTTGCTCCGGGTTACTCTTTGCAAAATTTTCAAAATTTTTGTTCGTTTGAATTGCTTCATTGACAATATCTTCTATTGTAAAGTCAAACGGTCTGATACCAAAATTTTCAGCATCAAAAGGTTTGTCCTGACCATCTACTTTGTGTATGCCTTTTTTCAAACGTTCAGTTGCTGTTTTGATTGCATTTTTATTATCTTCAGAAAGATTTTTGTAAACATCAGAAGCTTCAAATCCTTTTTGGATAACTTTTTGAACTTCTCTGCCTTTATCTTCATTAAAAGCTTTTACGTTAGTTGCAAGCAGGTGCAGTATTCTTGGTTTATCCTGGTTTCCAACAAATCTGTGAGCAAAATTGAAATTATCAATTATACCGCTATCAAAGTATGCATTGTCGCCAAATGCATTGCCAATTACAGATGTTGCGCTGTTGTTATTCTTTCCTTCACTATCCTGTCCGTATAACTGAGCAAGAGGGTTGTAGAAGAATGAATAATCTGAAACTGTAGAAAATCCAGTACGCTGAATAAACTGAGACAACGAAACGTAATCATTGTAATCCATTGGTTTTTTATCTTTCAACTCAGCATCAGCATCTGTGAGTTCTCCGATAATATATGATCTTGGATTGTTTTCTCTGACACCTTTATTAAATTTGCTCCAGAATGATAAAATAGCATTGATGTTTTTTCCGGAATCCATTTTGTTCGCTTCTTTTGATTCATAGTCACCAACATCTTTTGCCGCATCAATTCTCCAGTCGAGCCCTGATTCTGTTTTTTCAACAATCAATTTTGCAACATTAATTGCATCAGAATTTATATTTCCCACTCTCTTTGCAAGAGACTCAACAAATTTTTCTTTTGATGAAGAAGGAATATTTCTTAATCCGTCTTGAATTTTATTGAGAAGAGACAGAGCAACATCTTCAGGAGAAAGTTCATACTGAAGATTTAGTTTATTGAAATCAATCTTGTTCAATTCCTTTGTGTCATATGCGAGCATTGAATCATCTTCAAGCGGTTTTAGCTGAGGAGCCAGAGCCGATACCATAAGGAATTTTGCAATATCAGGATAAATGATTGAGTAAATTTCACGTCCCAAAGTAGTGAGTTCATCATTTTCCAATAGTTTTTGACCGGTTTTCGACTGCAAATCAGTAAGTATTGATTTTGCGCTGTCTGTCATCTGACCGGCTAAAACGGCATCCGTTTTTTTGTATATTTTTCTATACCTTTCGGGCATCTGAGAGTAATAAGAATCACCCATTTGATACATTTCGTATCTCGATTTTCCGACAGTTTCCTCAGAAACAGCGAGATTTTTTATAAACGGATAAGCAAATACACTGACAAGATCCGGTCCAAATTCAATTGCTTCATACGGATATGACATCATTCCGTCAGTAATATTCTGCGGCATAGTGACGGGTTTCAAATGATACTTTCTTTCACCTGTTACCGGACTGAATTTCAAAATATTATCAAGAGCAGACGGTTTATCCTTGTCAGATTTTTCAAATACAACCTTCGCACCTGCTGGTAATTTATTCTCATTAATTAATTGTTCTATTGCCTGCTGGTATGAAATGTTTCCGGATGAGACTTTGTCAGCAAGTTCTTTTGCCGTATATTCAGTCAGCATTTTTGACACAGTAGATGTCCAGAATTTTCCTACCTGAACTGTATCATCCTGAACCTGATACTGGGCAGCCGCAGCTTGTGCCTTTTCATCTCCAGAAAGATGCATTGCATTCAAAGCATAGTCAGAAAGGACAAATCTTTTCTTTGAAATATCGCTGTTTCCGACCCACAAAGAAACACCGCCGTCTTTGTTTGAATTTACTATTCTGAAATTTGTCCAGCTTGTTAAAGCATCTTTGAACTGCGCACCTGATTTTTTGTTTTCTTTAAATTTTTCGTAATTGATTTTCACTTCAGCCGGAGTAACTTTAAAGTGATATGTTTGAGCAGAGTCCCTATATCCTGCAATTTCGTTTCTGTCCAATGCTTCTTTGTTGTCATAAACATTAAATATTTCATCACTGTTCATCTGATTTTCAGAAGCAAGTCTGTCATCAAAAACCTGAATATATGTCGGTTTTGATGAATCAACTCTGTTTGGTTTAATTTGTGCTTCCTTATAGACATCTCCGTCCTTTTCAAAAGTAATTTTGTAAGGAGCATTTACCAATTTTATATGCAAGTGTCTGTTAACGTCTTCATTTTTTGAAAATACACCAAATCTAATCGGAATATTTTTTACATCTTTTGTTTCAAACATCGGCAAAAACGGGCTCTCTGTTCCGAAGTTTATAATATCCATTATATGAATACCTTCCATACCTTCGTTTACAAAAGCACCGTCTGCAGTCCAAGACATGTTATGTTTATACAAGTTAACCATCAAATCCCTAAAATCTTTTATATCTCCAAGATTTTGAGTTATTTGATAAGGATTTGTCGTCCAATACCCATGGCTGGATTTGTTGCATTGCCCGAATATAGGAGTGCCGAGCACATTTCTTACACCGGACTGAGCAAGCTCATTTACTTTTTCATTAAAAGACTCTAATGTACCGCCAAGCATGTTAAAATGATTTCTTTTTGCATATGCAGGATTATCTACATTAAAAGAGTCAACAAGAACATGCTCCATTTGACGTGGTCTTGTTGAATTAGGGTTTGTAACGGGAATGGCAATTGTATAGCCGCCGTCAGACTTTACCCCTTTATCGGTATATTCTAGA
>CALVEJ010000090.1 GCA_944326535.1 Candidatus Gastranaerophilales bacterium
CCTATCGGAATATTTTCATCAGGAATATTCGGAGTACTCAAAAGCAGCAATCTCTGTTTTTCATTGAATTCAGCTTCTTTTTCTTCAAGAGCTTTTATGTCATCACCGAGTTTACGGACTTCTTCCTGAACAGCATCAGTATTTTCACCGTTTTTTTTCATCATCCCGATTTTTTGAGAGTCAGATTTTCGTTTTGCGCGTAATTCATCCGCTTCTGTCTGGACTTTTCTTCTCTCTACATCTATTTCAAGAATTTCATCTATACTGAGCTCCGGATTTCTTCTTTTCAAAAGTTCATTAACTTTGTCCGGATTTTCTCTAATAATCTTAATGTCTAACATAAAAAACTCTTTCTAATTCCCAATACTTTACCGTGACTCAATTTTATAAAAAAACAATTGAAAAATCCAGAAAATTAATTAAAATAATTGTATGAAAAGATTTCTCTCAAGTTTCTTTATCTTATTTTTGTGTATTTCGGGTTTTTTATGCTTTGTCCCGAAATCTTATGGCGAAACACATTTGAGAAATTACAAATCGATTAAGCTGGCAAAAGGATCTTTTCTAAAAGCGATAAGCCAGAGAGATATCTCCACATCCACTGTAAAAGTCGGGGATATTCAGTATTTTACAAACCCTGAGGATGTTTTTGTCGGAGAATCAAAAATTATTCCCAAAAATTCGATATATCTTGGAGAAATCGAACAAGTCATTGAAGCTGTGGAAGGAATAAATGCTTCAATGAAAATAAAAATATACAAAGTTATAACTCCTGACAGAAAAGAATACGCAATTGATGCCAATGTTTTTCGAAACGGCTCTACGAACATTGGCGGTGAATTGACAGAAGTTGCATATTATACACGTATTCCGCATTATGCAGGAACCTGGAAAAAGGGAGTTTTACAATTTGTTCCGACATCTATTCATGCAATGGGCAGACCTACGGTAATTCGTGCAGGAGACGAAGTTACATTTATTATTAACAGCGACATGGGTCTTTACAGCCCGAAAAAATAATTCATCAACTCAATTTTGTTCCTCATCCGCCGCCAATAGCGTATCAATCGGCAGAGTGCTTGTTGTAATAAATTTTTTCGTACAATCTTAATAAAAATTAGCTTTTTACGCTGTTTTGTTGATATATTTTCGTTTTTTATTTATAAATATCAGTATTAAGCAATAAAAACTAAAGGTCATGCCTGATTACAAAACAATGGATTTTAATATCATTGCATCTGACTGTCTGATAGCAACAAATACTGACAGCAAAAGAATTATTGACCTTTTGGAAGCATTAAAAGAAAAGTATACGGATATTGAGCTTATTGCTGTGTTTAATTACTTCTTAAAAATAGAGTACAATGCCGATGTTCTGTGCTGGCTTGTCAGAACGCTCGACAAATACAGAGATTCTTCTTCTCTTGAGCCGTTAACGAACCTCCTTTTAATGCAAGACCACACACCAAATGCGGATTATGACAGAGATTACTATACAAATGTCAGGGTATTGTGTGCAAAAGCAATTTCCAATCTAAAAGATCATTCATCAGTACACGTGCTGATGCACTGTCTAAATGACAAAAATGAAAATTACAAAATACGCCTCAGTTGTGCAGATGCACTCGGAAGGCTGGGTGATAAATATGCCGTTACTACTTTAATGGACGTTGTTTCGGATGAAAATGAAAAATCCGTATATATCAGGGAATCTGCTGCCGTTGCTCTCGGATTAATCGGAGATATAAGAGCAATTGACTCGCTTGTCGGAATTTTGGAAACACAAAACGGAATTATGGACAAATTCACCTATCTGAAAGAAAAAGTTGTGGAAGCTATATGTAAACTTAATCCAAACAAAACAGACAGGGTGTTCAAGGCTTTAAAAAACTCGCTGATGGATGAAAATCCACAGGTCAGAATAAACACAATAGAAGCATTGATGGATTATGAAACACCGGAAGCGGCAGACCTGATAAAAAAAATGCTGAAAGACAATGTAGAAGAAGTTCAAAGAAATGCGGTTATTGCACTCTACAACATACAGGGAGAAAACATTCTTAAAGAAATTTTGAACTCAGCAGAATACTCCCAAAATTGCAAAGAAGAAGCTCAGTCTATACTTGAAGAAGAATGTGAAAATGAAGAATAAAAAAGCAGTCATACTTTTATCCGGAGGATTGGACTCTGTTGTTTCAATTGCAGCAGCGAAAGAAGAGGGAATTAATGTCGAACTGGCTCTTACATTCAACTATGGACAAAAATCTGCGGAAAAAGAACTCGCTGCATCAAAAGCAATATGCAATTATTACGAAATAAAGCAGGAATATATTGAACTGGAATGGCTGAAGAGCATTACAAATACAGCCCTTGTATCAGACAAAAGCGTTCCTGAAATTTCAAGTGACAGCCTTGAGAATAAAATTATTACAAACGAAAGTATGAAAAGCGTCTGGGTGCCAAACAGAAACGGGCTTTTCATCAATATTGCCGCTTCATATGCAGACTCTTTCGGTTATGACTACATTATAATAGGTGCCAACAAAGAAGAAGCATCAACATTTTCGGATAATTCCGAGGAATTTATTGCAAACATAAACAAATCCATTGAGTTATCAACACTCAAAGATGTAAAAGTTATTGCCCCGCTAATTAAGCTTGATAAAAACGAAATAGTACAAAAAGCACTGGAACTGAATGTTCCCCTAAATCTTGTAAACAGTTGTTACAATAACACACAAAAGCATTGCGGAAAGTGTGAGTCCTGTAACAGACTGAAAAGAGCTCTTCAAAATGCAGGAGCAAATGAACTGATAAAAGAATTGTTCTTATAAAACTGTCCGAGAAAATTTTGCAATAAGGAACGTGAGCAAAATTTTTGACAAAGCGAACACGCACAGCGAAGCGAGCAGTAGTGAGCCTGTCTCCGAAGCTTAACGAAGTTAAGCGCAGGTGAGGACAAATTGAAAAGGTGAGCAGGTGGCGGCTGCGTTGAGCGGAATCAGACCGGCACGCCGTGGGCGAAGCCCCCAGTGCCGCTACGAAGGAAAATGGTGAGTTTTCCGTAGTGTCTGATTACAAGACAGCCGGCGGCAACTGCGACACTAGATTAGATGGAGAGAAAGATGAAATCATTATTTATTAAAGACGAAATTAAATATATCGGCAGCCAGCTGGCTCCGCACTGGATATACAAAAACTTTCATATTCTCGGTGATGCCATTGTTTCCTTTACCGGAGAAATGGATGTAAAAATCACAGAAATGGTTGACATAGAAGATGTTATTACAAATTCACCAATATACAGCAAAAAAATGGTCAGCTTTATAATTGAACAATTCGGTATCAGCCTCTCAGAATGCGTTCTGAGACAACGTTTTTTGATATGTATTATAATAGAAGAACTCAGAAAAATTCTCGGAGAAAAATTTAAAATTACAAGAAACGGCGATGACATTTTCGTAAATATAGACGGAAAAGATAAAAAACTTTCCGTATCGATTGCAACAAAATCAACTACATCAGGACTTATCCACACAGGTCTGAATATAAATCCGGAAGGTGCACCGATAGATGCATGCGGACTTACAACAGATCTCGGTATTACGGAAATTGAAGAATTTGCGAAAAATGTCATGAGACGATATATTGAAGAAAACAATGAAATTTTAGAAGCGACATGCAAAGTTAGGGGAGTATAAATCAATGGCACCAAAAAATCAAAAGACAAAACAGACATTGGCGCTTTTCATAGTTACCTTTCTTATTTCACTAATAGTTATTACTTACTTTATAAAAAGCTTTTCACCGAATGTAGATGTTGAAATAGGAGGAGAAGAAGAGCAGATACAGTCAACAGAAAGCACTGACACAGAAAGTGATGTAAAAAAAGCAATTGATGACAGACTGAGATGGATACAGTTAGAAGACAATATGCCGGGCGCAGCAAAAAGAGAAGACGGACAGAAAACTGATGAAGTAACTTATCAGGACTCAAGAGTAAAAACCCCTGAAGATACTACTCAGAGCGGGGATAATGCCGGATCATCAGAAAACACAGAAAAAGAAATGCAGCCCATTGAATACAATGGCGCACATCATCTAAACACACTTCCTCCGCCTGTACCTGCAGCACCGCAGGCAGAACCGCCCAAAATGTCTAAAGTTTATGTCGGCTCATACCCGACAATAGAACAGGCAATACAGGCTCAAAACCAACTTATGAACCTATCAACAACCGTCAGCCCGTTTGTTAAAGAGGTAAACGGAAGCTATGTTCTTCAAGCAGGATCTTATGCAAATCCAAGCAAAGCAGAAACGGTTTCCAGAGAAATAAATTCTCTTGGTTTTCACGCAAGAGTAGTGAAAGAATAAAAGTTTTGTTAACAAAACTTAAAAAATACCGAAAATATTAAAACAAACCCTGATATCAGCGTTGACATCGGGGTTTGTTTGCGTTTTTATATAATTGTATCTCTATCGGGAGTACCAGGTTTGTGCTGAACGCTGATTTTCGGTATAGGTATGGCGCACGGAACGCCGTTGCAAATTCCGTAATAGGGCTAAGGTGTGTTTGCCTGACCTGAATTAATTAATAATTAAATGAATATAAACAAGGAGAAATCATGCCAACAATTGCACAACTGGTTAGAAAAGAACGTTCCAGTTTGAAAGATAAAACAAAATCACCGGCTCTTACAA
>CALVEJ010000091.1 GCA_944326535.1 Candidatus Gastranaerophilales bacterium
AGCGTCTGCCTGAAAGAGAAAGAATGATTATGGTACTTTATTAACATGAAAACATGACGCTCAAAGAAATAGGCGAAACAATAGATGTCTCTGAATCAAGGGTGTGCCAGCTTCATGCGCAGGCGATTATGAAATTGAAAAACATCCTCAGTTCAAAACGTTCTGACAGAATGCGACAGAGCATTATCGGTTAAACTATCTAATATTTTCTTGAACCTTCTCTGAGAATTCTCGCTGCACAATCTGTTCCGAGCCCGTCTTCTTTACAGTTACCTATTCCGTCTGAAACATCATTTCCTGCAGGGAGCAGACCGTTGTCTCCTAGAACAAACAAAAATATATCATCACCCAGCTGATTTGGCGCATCATCACCGTTTGCATCTATTGCGAAAACAGGTGTTGTCTGATTTTTTCTGTCTACATTCAGGTCATTCGCTGACATTGCTATTGAGATAGCTATGCCGTCAGCCATTCTGAACGAAACTGCTGATTCACCGTATCCGCTTGATGAAAAGCCTTCTGCAGTTGCATTGTTCAACCCGACAACACTTTCTGTTGTCCAGCATCCCGTAGTACCCAAACATTCTTTTGTTATAGATAAAAACGGTTTTAATTTGTTATAAACTGTTTCGCCGGTAAGGGTCGAATAGTCCCACTTTGTATAGGGATCACCCATTGATTTGGGCATTTCAAGTACTTCGCCAAGGTAATAATATGCTTTTTTCATTGCATCTGCGTTTGCTGACTTGTCAACACTGCTGTTCAGCGACGGAAGAACTAGTGCTGCAATAATTCCTACAACCGCCAAAGATACCAGTAATTCAGCAAGGGTAAATGCTCTTTTGATGTTCATAATAACTAATTCCTATCCTTCTGTTATTTTCTTTATCATACTCATTGTTAAATCAATTTGCAATACAAATGTACTATATTTTTTAAATATTCTTGAAAAATTAGTGATTTTTTAGTACCATGTTGTTTGTAATTGTGATTATATTCACGATATTGGTCCAGATAACTGTTTATATAAGGAGAAATCAATGAGCCCACAGACACAAGCCGGCATTGACTACTCTAAGGTAGATGAAATTCTTGCTGCCTACGAGTATAAAAAGTCGAATTTGATTGCTATTTTGCAAAAAGTACAAGAAGTATTTCGTTATTTGCCGTTGGACATAATGACGTATATAGGAACAAAAATAGAGGGTCTTTCACCGGCAACTGTATATGGGGTTGCTACATTTTATGCACAATTCAGTTTACAGCCAAAAGGCAAATATGAAATAAAGGTTTGTGACGGCACTGCCTGCCACGTTAGAGGTTCAATGCCAGTGCTGAATGCAATAAAACAAACACTAAATCTAGAAGACGGAAAGTTTACTACGGAAGACAGCCTTTTTTCACTTGAAACAGTCAGCTGTCTGGGCGCTTGCGGTCTTGCTCCGGTTGTTGTTGTCAACGGAAAGGTTTATCCGCAAATGACTGCCGATGCAATAAAGATAGTTATAGAAACTATTATGAAAGAAGAGAAAGAGGGCAATTAGTATGACAGCAACATTGATAGATATAAAAGCGGAACAGGAAAAAGTTAAAGAAGCAATAAAAGCACAGGGATTGAGAGTACTTGTTTGTGCGGGCACAGGCTGTGTTGCAAACGGTTCATTAAAGGTTATAGAAAGATTTAAAGAACTAGGTGCTGATGTCAGACCAATGACTCATCAGGATAAGGTTACAATTGTACCGACAGGCTGCCACGGATTTTGTGAACAGGGTGTTCTTGTCGTAATTCCTGATTTGGATATTACTTATGTAAGGGTTCATGTTGAAGATGTAGAAGAAATTGTAGAAAGTCATATTAAAAACGGAAAACCGGTTGAAAGACTTCTGTATGTTGATCCGAAAACAAATGAACATGTCTTCAAAAATGAAGAAATCAACTTCTATGTAAAACAAACAAGAACAACTCTTGCAAACTGCGGTGAAATTAATGCTGAATCTCTGGACGAAGCACTTTCTGTCGGAGCCTATCAGGCATTGCACAAAGTTCTTGAAAACGGTAATCCGGATTGGGTTATAGAAGAAATTACGAAATCAGGACTCAGAGGCAGAGGCGGCGGGGGCTTCCCTACCGGTTTAAAATGGAAATTCACTGCTGCCAACAGAGGCGGAAAAAGCTATGTTGTATGCAACGGGGACGAAGGCGACCCGGGTGCATTTATGGACAGAAGTGTTATGGAAGGCGACCCTCACAAACTTTTGGAAGGTATGGCAATTGCCGGTTTTGCTATCGGTGCGGATGAGGCATATATCTATGTAAGGGCTGAATATCCTTTGGCTATTCACCGTTTGAGAGTTGCTATTGATGAAGCTGAAAAAAGAGGCTATCTCGGCAATAATATAATGGGCAGCGATTTTAATTTTACAATCCACATCAAAGAAGGTGCGGGCGCATTTGTTTGTGGTGAAGAAACTGCTCTTATGGCTTCTATTGAAGGCGAAAGAGGTATGCCCAGACCCAAACCGCCGTTTCCGGCAAACAAAGGTTTGTTTGGCAGACCTACGCTGATTAATAACGTTGAAACTCTTGCCAACGTTGCTCCGATTATTCTTAAAGGCGCTGACTGGTTCAGCTCTATGGGTACGGAAAAATCTAAAGGAACAAAGACTTTTGCCTTAACCGGCGAGGTTAACAATACAGGTCTTATCGAAGTTCCGATGGGAACAACTTTAAGAGAAATCGTATTTGATATAGGCGGCGGAATTCGCGGCGGCAAAAAATTCAAGGCTGTGCAAATCGGCGGTCCGTCAGGCGGTTGTTTGACAGAAGAGCATCTGGATTTGCCGATGGATTATGACAACCTTATAGCTGCCGGTGCTATGGTTGGATCAGGCGGTCTTGTTGTTATGAATGAAGATACCTGTATTGTTGAAGTGGCAAGGTTCTTTATGAACTTTACTCAGAATGAATCATGCGGAAAATGTGTACCCTGTCGTGAAGGTACAAAAAATATGCTAAAAATTCTGGAAAGAATTGTCAAAGGCAAAGGTGAAATGAAAGATATCGAAACCCTTGAAGAACTTGCAGTTGCCGTGAAGGACGGTTCTCTTTGCGGACTTGGAAAAACTGCGCCAAATCCCGTTCTTTCCACTTTAAAATATTTTAAAGACGAATATATTGCACATATAAAAGACAAGAGATGTCCTGCAGGTGTATGTGAAGCAATGAAAATGTTTGAAATTGATCCGGAACTTTGCAAAGGCTGTACAAAATGCGCAAGAAATTGTCCTGTCGGTGCAATTGAGGGCAGTGTCCGCAATCCGCATCATATTGATCAATCTAAATGTATCAAGTGCGGTGCTTGTATAAGTTCTTGTCCGTTTAAAGCAATAAAACAAAAATAAAAACCTGTAATTTTACGTTGAGAAATTACAAACTAAACGGATATTTTTATACAGCTGCGCAAAAAGTTAGAATTAATAAAGGAATATAAAAGATGAGCGATAAAAAAACACTGGTAATAAATAATAAAGAGGTGGAATTTACTGATGAACCCAACCTCCTTGAAGTGATAAGAAAAGCGGGTTTTAATGTTCCGACATTTTGTTATCGTCCTGATTTGACACAGTATGGCGCCTGCAGAATGTGTGTTGTGGAGGTTGAATATCCAAACGGAAGGACTGTTATCAATTCTTCCTGTACAATGCCTCCGGAACCAAACATAAAAGTAAAAACAAATACAGAACGCACAAGAAGAATAAGAAAAACTGTTCTCGAATTGCTGCTGGCAAACCACGACAGAGAATGTACAACATGTGACAAGTCCGGAAAATGCGAACTTCAGCAGTATGCGGAAGAGTACGGAATTAAGGATGTTTCAAAGTACGTGCAGAAAAAAGAACGTGACTATCTTCCGATAGATGATTCAAATCCTGCTCTTGTCAGAGATCCTAACAAATGTATTCTTTGCGGTGCTTGTGTCAGAGCGTGTGCAGAGTTTCAGGGACATGCAGTACTCGGGTTTGCAAACAGAGGATCAAAAACCGTTGTCCAACCGATTGCAGGAAAGTCTCTAGCCAGTGTTGACTGCGTATTCTGCGGTCAGTGTCAGGCGGTTTGCCCGACCGGAGCATTGACGATAAAGAACAATGTTAACGATGTATGGAATTTGATTACAAATCCTCAAAAGAAAGTTTTGGCCCAAATAGCACCGTCTGTACGTGTTGCAATAGGTGAAGAGTTTGGGCTTGAACCGGGAGAAAATACTATAGGACTTGTTAACGCAGCATTGAAAGAAATAGGATTTGATCTTGTATTTGATACAAACTTCTCTGCCGACCTGACAATTATGGAAGAAGCTCACGAATTTGTCGAAAGACTGAGCAAAGGTGAAAATCTGCCGTTGTTTACTTCCTGCTGTCCTGCTTGGGTCAGATATCTGGAAACTCAGCACCCAGAAATGCTGAACCATCTTTCCAGCTGCAAATCCCCGCAGGGAATGCTTTCTCCTGTACTGAGAGAATTAGTTCCGAGATATTTTGAAGGATTCAGCGAAGAAAATATAAACATTGTTTCTATAATGCCTTGTACAGC
>CALVEJ010000092.1 GCA_944326535.1 Candidatus Gastranaerophilales bacterium
TTATTGGCGCTCACGAAAAGCGTGGTTTTCGTTCGCATGGGCAGCTTTGTGCCCGCCAAAATCCGCTCAGAATGACGGAAAGAGTAGGTTGGGCATACCTGCCCAACAGATTCTTCGCTGCGCTGTCTTGTCCAACAAAATTTTTCTTTGTCTTTTTGCAAATTAAAGATGAGTTGGTGTTTTATTTGTTTTTTCTAAAAGCTCGTTAAGTTTTGAGCAGATGTTTTCTACTGTATATTCTGAATTAATAACAGCTGTAAATGGATACAATTTTTTTCTTGGAGCCCATTTTATAACCATTTGGGGTCTGTAAAAGACTCCAACAGTAGGAATACCTGTAGCATAAGCAAGATGAAGAGTTCCTGTATCAATACTTATTACAGCTTTGCAAATCTGCATGATATTAGCGAGCTGATATATAGTTGTCTTGTCAGTTAAATCCACAAAATCAACACAGCCTTGTTCTCTTAATTCATCGGCATACTTTCGGCAATCCTCTCCAGTACCGAGATAAAAAACAGTTTTTCCTTCAGAATTCAACTTGTGTATAATTTCTGCTGCTGTTTTTACCGGCATATAATTTTCTTTATGCTTTCCGACTGTACAAAGAGCAATTATTTCTTTATCACGATATTTTTGCAAAAGTTCCTGCGCCATACAATCATTGTCCGGATTTGTCAGGTACTTTATCGGGACTATATCAGGCTTTTTTCCTGTGAGTACGCTGATATAATTTGCATTTATATCTTGCATGAAAGAACAATTTTTATCTTCAAAAACATCTGTTATCAATGGGCGTGATAAAAATCTGTATCCCGAAATTCTTTTCTTTGCCCCCAAAAGCCAGGAAAGAAATATCCCCCTTTCATTACCGTATATTATGAATGATGCAAATATTTTTTTACGGTACGGACAATTTAGGGCAAATTTTATTAATCCCAAAATTCCTTTATGTTCGCCTCTTTTGTCCAAAACAAGAACATCGTCGACACACTCTTGATATTTTGCTGCCTCATAAAAAGGTTTGTTCACAACAAAAACGATTTTGGAATCAGGATAGCTCTTTTTAATATTTTGGCAAAGCGCATTTGTAACCAAAACATCGCCAAAGTATGAAAGATTTATTATAAAGAATATTTTTTGATCCATTGTTTCCAGCATCTGTAAAATAATGTATATATAATAGCAGAAACAAACGTACAAGAAAATTTTATAAAGCTAAACCCAAAAGACTCCGAATGTTTTCCGGAGTCCTTTCGATAACTAACAACCGCAGCCTTTATGTTTTTTTGACAATTCTTTGTAGGTGTCTTTCTGACACTGATTGAGAAGTTTTTCAAAACATTCTCTGTGTTGTTTTTTCTTATCTTTAATTTCTGATTTTAAATCTTTTATTTTTTGTTTTTGTTCTCTCTTTTCTTTCCAGGAACATTTTTTGCATTCCATATCTTTTAGTTTTGCTTTTTCCTGCTTGCAGCAGACCTTAAGAGGAGCAATTTCGTCAAAGAATTTTTCATCAACGGTTCTTGCTTTCACTCTTTGTTCCTGGCTCAGTCCCAATTTGGTATAAAGCTCACACCTTTTTTCAAAATATTTTATTTTCCATTCCTGAATTTCTTCACAAGAGTTGAAAACAGGAGCCTGACCGGTACAATTCGGACATTCGGGTTTTCCGCATGTGCATGGCTGCTGTGCTGCACAGGGTGCCTGACACTGGACGGCTTGCTGAGGACAGCAGTTTACCGGTGTTGCTGTTTCAGTTGGAGCAGCACACACGCTCAATACGGAACAAAGCATTGCTGCTGACAGAGTGATTGCAAGTTTTTTCATATAGTTCTCCTTATCACGAATTTGTCTTGAACATTCTTATTACATCGATAATTATAAAAATTTTACCCGTTTCGTAAACTATACAACCGGAGAGCCAATAGGGTGATTTTTCAAAAATTTATTCAAATTGCTATATTTAATTATTAAGTTTCTTAAACAAAAGTATAAGATTTTGCTTTTTGCTATAAAGTTTTGGAATTTATGTGCCGATAATAAAGAAGTCAGCAAAAATAGATTACGGATTTTATGATGACAACACGGAAATATAACAGAGAAGGGATCTTCTAAGGTAATCATTTTTACCGGATTTATGCCAGGAAGATTGCGGATTTGCCTTTACGATTATAGGAATGACAAATGACAAAAGAGAATGTAGACAAAAAAGAAGACAGCGTATCACTTTTTTCCAGAAGTGCAGAGTTTTTGGATTCTGACCCGCTGGAGGAAATTTTTGCTTTAAATCTGGGAGATTTTTTGACAGAACACCTAATTTCTGAAGAACTGGCACAAAAAATCAAAAAGCATGACAGCGCTGATAAAGCGGAGAGTTTGAAAAAACAGCTCAATGAACTTATCTCAATATATTCAATAAACAATACATTGAGTGTGCTTGGTTTTTCAAATAAAGAAGATTATATAATTTACAACTCCATCGCAAAGACTATTGTGCAAATGATTGATGCAAAAGCCTGCCACATATTCCTGTCGGCGGAATTTGCAAAAGGGCTGGATACTGATGAATCAAACTATGTTCTTGTTGGTTCTTCTGCCGGAGAAAATGATGAAATAGACTTGAATAATCCAAAGCTTATTAAAATCGTTATGCAATACGGATCTGAAAATACAGGCATAATTATGATTGAACCTGCGGGCGAGAAAAAAATTAGCGATGAATTTTTAAAACTTGTGAAAGTCACAGCAAGACTTTTTGCAATTTCAATGCTGCTGTTGAAATTAACTGACAGCACATCAAAAGCGATGAAAGACACTGATATAACAAGTACGGATTTACAGCATTTTCGTGCGGAATTGACAGCCGTCATAGGAGATTTGGGCAGCGAACAGCAAAATTTTGTTGAAATGCTTGCAAAAGCCGTTGATGCAAAAAGTGAATATCATAACAATCATTCACAAAATGTTGCCGAACTTGCAAAACAAATTTGTATTTCTATCGGATTGAATGAAAAAACAAAAGATTTGATATACTATGCAGGACTACTGCAAAATATAGGTAAAATAACAATTCCGGAAGAGTTGTTTAACAAAAAAGAAAAACTATCTCCCGAAGACTGGGAAATCATACAAAACCATCCCAATATCGGGGTAAGCCTGCTTATGAGCATAAACTTCCTGTCAGAAGTAATACCTTATATCCATTACCACAAAGAACGCTGGGATGGAAAAGGAGAGCCTGAGGGTTTGAAGGGACAAAGTATTCCTCTTGGCTCACGTATTATTGCGGTAGCTGATGCATTCTGTGCATTGAGAGAAGACCGCCCGTACAGAAAAGCTCTTTCAAAAGAAGAGGCATTGAATGTCATTAAAGAAGAATCCGGAACAAAATGGGATCCGGAAATGACTGAAACACTGGTACATATTGTGTCAGAATAAATTTTGCTTTGCAAAGGAATTAGAGAAACAGAAATGAAAAAAATTTTAATACTTATACTGGCAATACTTTTGTTAACGCCGACATTGTCTTTTGCTGCTGCTGCAAAAAAGAAAAAAGTCGGTTATCTTGGTCTGACATATGAGACAAAAGACATCTTTGTAATAAAATCAAAACTTTTTTATCCCACAAAAAAACAGAATGTTTATCCTGTAGTAATTATGCTCCACTCTCTTGGGTATTCAAGTGAATACTGGGGTCTTGTTGTTAAAAAATTTGTAGACTCCGGAGTTGCTGTATTACTTGTTGATTTGAGAGGACACGGTCAAAGTATCTACAATTCAAATTTCAAAATAAGCTCATGGGTGTATTTTACGGAAAATGATTACAAAAAATATCCTGCAGATATTGTGGATATACTTCAATACATTGCAATGAGTTACAAGAATATATCAACATCAAAATATGCCATCATAGGTGCTGATATAGGGGCAAATACAGCTATTCTTGCTGCAGAAAAAATAATGAATAAACCGAGCTGTCTTGTTCTTCTTTCACCTTCGAGAGATTTTAAAGGACTGAAAACCTCAATTGCAATGACAAATGTCGGCAATGGTCCTATACTCACAATGGTAAGCGCAAGAGATAATCATTCCGTAAGAGAAGCACAGATTCTCAAAAAATTTGCTCAGGGCACTTTTGAAATAAAGACCTATCCTGCCGGAGGAATGGGAATGCTGATGCTGAAAGTAAATCCGACAATGGCAGATGATATTGTAAACTGGACATTGCCAAAGTTGCAATAAAAAAAGATATAAACATGGATGGCAAAATAAAATCTTACGGATTCAAAAAAGAATCCGTTTTTTTTGCGAAATCGGACAGGCACGGAGTCGAGCCGAAGGCGAGCGAGTGCCTAAGTGAGGGGAAACCACGCTTTTCCCGAACGTCCGTATTTCAAGAGAGCGAAATCGGACAGGCACGGAGTCGAGCCGAAGGCGAGCGAGTGCCTAAGTGAGGGGAAACCACGCTTTTCCCGAAC
>CALVEJ010000093.1 GCA_944326535.1 Candidatus Gastranaerophilales bacterium
TCAGTATTTTCCGGCGCTGAAAGACGGATAAAAAAGACCCGAAAAACAGATAAATGCGCATTGAGCATTTATCTGTTTTTCTTCTGTCTTTTTACAAGTTTTCTGTCTCTGAAACATTTGAATTTTCTTCCGGCAAATCGCTATCCTGTTCTTGTTGGTTTTCATTTTTCATCTGTTCAATTGCATCTTTCAAAGAGGCTTGTTCTTCGGGTTTTTGTGAGGAACTTTTTTCTTCTTCAATTCTTTCAAGTTCGGCTCTTGCATCTTCTTCTGATACATTGTCAAGGGTCATAATTGTTGTCAGCTTACTTTGCGTTCCTGCCGTGACTCTGCTGTTTTCTGTTGTCACGAGTTCTGAATAATCAGATGGTATCGGCTCACCCCAGGCAACATTAACATTTTTTACCGGAGTAGAATTAAAACACATTGCGCAATTGACAACACCCTGTATCGCAGAGGTAAAGGAGACTTGCTTTATGTCATCAATTTTTGCGAGTGCGGCAAGGAAAATTTTTCTGAGGCTTTCTCCGGACATGTTTCCGGAAATGTTCAAGCCGTATGCCTGAGGAGGTGTCTTTGTCAGTATGTAGAAGAAATTCATCAATAAATCTATATGTTTTTGGATAGCATCGGCTTGAAGATTGGCTGTGATATATTCCGGTTTTATTCCGTCCGTACCTACTTTTATAAAATCTGTATCGGGGAAAATTCTTTCATTTGTAACAGGATCATATTCCAGATTTTGTTCGCTTCCTGACAATTTTGGATTGGCATGGCGGTTAATGATTTTTGAGTTCTGGCTGATTGTCAGCATAATTTCTTCTACAATGGATTTGCAGCGTTTGTAATCACTGTCGCCAAAGAAAGAGTCGCTTTCTGTAGTGTTTTTTACCGGAAATACAAGAAAATCTTTCCATATTTCGGAAAAATCTTCGGTTTCCTCAATATCAAAAAGCTGTTTCATTTCATCAGCATCCAGCTGACGTCCTATTTCGTCGTTTACACAAGTCCATATTTCATTTTCAATATACCCCTTGTGGTGTTTTTCCACTTTTTTGAACTGTTTTTTTACCCCGTTGTCCATAATTTCAAACGGAAAAACAAGAATATGTCCGGCAATGTTGTTGATATCCCCCTTTTCAAATACGGGCAGCCAGCAGTCGGGACAGACTGACTGAATTTTGACATTTCCGTTTTCGAGTGCAACTTTAAAAACCCCGTTGCCAAATCTGGAGTTGTCAATATATACTTCTTTTAGAACAGAGATAAAATTGTTTTCTTGTGAGATTTCATCCCAGATTTTTTGTTTGCTGTCATCAACATTGACGGATATACCCTGATTTGTTAAAAAACCTTTGAAAAAATCGGTCAAAGCCCAGAATAAATTGATGTTTATCAGCGATTGTGCAGTGGTGTTGTCCAGAGGGTAGCGTTTTCTTATTTTCAAAACAGTGGAGTTAAAAGCTTTGTTGAAATTTCCTTCATACAAGTCTTTGTATTCGTCGTAATCCGAAAGTCTCTGTATTGTATCAGTGTCATTTTTAATGTCTTTTATATCAAAAGTTGTAATCATTTTTACCTCATTTTCTTTATGTAATTGCCTAAACTTTAATAACCAGCTCGTTGTACATTTGCGGAAAGCCTCTGAAATTTGCTTCATTGCCCAGTTCTTTGCATCTTGCGAGTGTTCTGTCGCACGTCGTTTCTTCTCCTGTGTAACCGCAGCGGCAGTCTTTGAACCTTCTTACCTGACAAGTTGTTCGGTATTTCATAACGGGAGCGGTAATTTCGTATCCTCCGAGCGACGGTTCAATATCCATGGATGCTTCTTCATAATCAAGCTTTAGATTGTTGCATCTTCCGGCATAAAGAATTTGTGTGTATTCTGTCAGTATAGTGTTTGTGTTTACGTTCAAAAAAACGAGCGTCAAAACAGCAGGAGCATTTGTGATGACATCCCCCCTCTGTCCGATTATGCCGGAAAAAGCCAGACCGACATTTGATAGGGTTATTCCGAGTTTTGAAACACTGGTTGTATCGTCTTTTTGGATTTCGTCATAACTCAGCGGCGCACCAATGTAGTCCTGACCGTTGTATCTCAAAGAAGAGAGCGTTTCATTGTCAAGAATAAAAATCGAGCCTCCTTCAAGCTCGATGTTCAATAGTTTTCTCGGTATAATTTCGTCTTTTTCAATTTCACTTAGAGGATTTGTGTTTGGAAAGACTTCTTTCAAATTCAGCTCCAAACTCCCAAAACCGAATTCTTCAACGTTTACATCGAGAGTGTCATTGTCAAAACGCACAGTGTATGTTTTGTCATCACCGCCGAGTTCTTTTTTCCATTTCCATTCAAAAGAGCGGAAACATCCTCTTTTGGCAATAAAAAAGGATTCCAGTTTTTTTCTTATTGCCGGCGTTTTTTCAAATTTTAGTTTCCAGGAGCGTTTTGGCTCGTCCCAGTAGGATTTTCTTTCATTTCTGGATGTAAATATATCATCTACAATTGTGTAAAAATCAATAGAATGCTCGCATTCGGCAGAATGGTAGAAATCCAGCTCATCAGCCTGTTCCACTGCGGAGTCATCAATACAGCTGAATTTTATTTCTGCCTCGCTGAATCCAAAGTCTTTGAGATCCTGTTTGAAACTGTCATCATCAAAATTGCAGATGTATGTTTTTCCGTTGCCGCCTTTTTCTTCACTCCAGACAAACTGAAATTTCCCCGCAGCGCCTAATACTGAAATAAAGAAATCTTCGAGCTCTTTTCTGCCTTTGAAATTTTTGTCAAATTTCAGAGTGAATGTTCTTTTTGGATATGTCCAGACGGGATAACGCTGTTCATAACCTTTCATTTTTTCGTTTATTTGTGTCTTAAATTCAATAGAGGTTGTATATACCTCTTTGTAAGGTATATCAAAAATCGGATAATCCATAAAAAACCTTTCTTTTTTTAATCACTGTTGTGATGTTCTTATGCATTTTGAACGATTGTGCGCAGCTGGGATTTGTTGTTTTTTATTCCCTCGTAGGTGATAGAATTCAAAAGCTGCTTGTTTTCTATGAGATACTTTTGAACATCTTTGGAGTCCCACGCCTGTACGTTAAAGTTGTTGAAAACAACGGGAGAAGCTCCTCTTGTCGTGCCATTGCTGTTGTAGTCGGTGTTTTCGGCAGGACTCAGAATTCTTTCCCCTCCTTTAAGCAGCGCAAGCTGTTCTTTTGTTCCCGGGAGCTCGGCGTTTGCACCTACCGGAACAATACCGCCGGAGTGGAATATTTTTTTACCTTTGAAAAGCTTGCCGAAAAAGCCCGTTACGCCGCTTTTTGCTTTGCCGAAGATGCCCATAAAAGAAGAGGCGATTTTGCTCATGTTTTCGACATTCAATATCTGCTGCAAAAGGGCATCCGTAGATGTCTGTATAAGATAACCGTATAGATTTTGAGCCATTTTTCGCAGGTTTCCGTCGAAATTCCCGAATTCTGAGAGCATGTCTCCCAGCCCTTTGCTGACGATATCTTTTACATCATATAAACCTTCTTCAAAAACTCCGAATGTCGATTCTTCGGAGCGTTTGTTGTAAAGTTTGCTGAGACTGTCCATCGTGTCGGATTTTTCTTGATCCGTCATTGTTGTGTCATTTTGGATTTTTTTTCTTTCTTGCAGATACCACTTGTCAATTTCAAGCTTTTGTTTTCTGGAACTGGAGTAGGATTTAACCTCCGAATCAAGAGCGGATTGTTCTTTTTCCATTTCTTTGATAGTAAGCTCGTAAGGATTTTCGCTTTTTGTGTTTTGGTATAGATTTTTGTTGAGCTCGCTTATTTTTTCAACGAACTCTTGATAAGCTTTTTGAAAAGATTGAATCTCTTTAAAAGCATCTTGAAAATTTTGCGTAATATTTTTAACGGTCTCTGAACCAGAGAGACCGCTATTTATATTTGATTCTTTCTTCATTTTAATACTCCTTATTAAAAAAGACTATTTAATATAGTCTTTTTATTTATAACATCTACCTATAATTTTTCCATTTTTGTCATACCCAATATTATTAATCCAATGTGAAGTTAATTGTCCATCTGGAGAAAATGTATAACTATTGTTTTGATCTACATATAAAATTATGGTTATAAGTTGACCATTTGTGTCATATTTATAACATTTTGTTGGGAATTTTGTACTTGTTCTTTTTCCTATAGCTTCAAGTATTCCATTTTTATTATAATAGTATTCATTAAACAGATTCTTTTTATATACTATGCCATATCCTCCATCATCAAAATACCCGATATACCTGTCACCGGTTTCACTGATGCCATTCTTAATCAAAACTTTGTTGTCCTCAAAATTGGGATCAATACGATTTGCGTCAATAATACTCTTTGGCAAAGAATACTCAACATTTGCAAAAGCTTCTTTTCTCGCCGACTCAACAGTGTAAGTAAC
>CALVEJ010000094.1 GCA_944326535.1 Candidatus Gastranaerophilales bacterium
CTTGGCCAGGTAAACCCCGGTCGGGTGCAAGGTTGACAAAAAGGTTAAGGTGACCCGCCGTCTTTTGACAAACCGCTAGAGTTTGCAGGCAACTGCATCCCCAGACAGATAATTATCTAAAAACAGAACCCGGCTTATGAGCCGCTCCTTTTTTATCTAATCCGGTGCCCAAAATGACGAACATGTTTTTTTGCCAATTTTTTGTAAAAAAATACATTATATAGTGTATATTCTTCTTTTCCTAAATGTGAAATTATATTGTAAGGTAAGAATTGGGGATACTTATACCTGAGTATTTATAAATTGGAGAGGTAAGATTTGAATTTTTCGGCAATAATTGCACTTGCTGCGGCGGTGATTTTGATACTTGCTTCACATCACAGTGACGGAGCATCAATGGTTTCTTTGCTGCAGCCGTCGGCTGTAATGATAGTTCTCGGCGGTACATTTTGTGCAGCTATAGTAAACTTTACGCCATCCACTCTTATGAGTGCATTGAGGGCATCTGTTGATGTTTTTGTTGAAAAGCCGCCTTCATACAAGGTTATTGATGAAATCATTTATCTTGCTCATCAGGCGAGGTTAAAGGGGCTTTTTTCCTTGAACAGTCTTGTTGACAATATTCAGGATCCTTTTCTGAAAAGAGGCGTGCAGCTGTCTATTGATTTTAACAATCCTCAGATGATATATGACATTTTGAAAGCTGAAATAGCATATGATGAGGAAGAAGAACTTATAAATTCCAGAGTGTTTGAGGCTCTTGGCGGATATGCTCCGACTTTTGGTATTGTTGGTGCGGTTTTTGGGCTTATTCAGATTATGGGCTATATTGAACAGCCGGATATTCTGGCTCAGGGGATTGCGGTTGCTTTTGTATCAACATTGTACGGTGTCGGATTTGCAAACCTTTTGTTTCTGCCCGTAGCCGGAAAATTGAAAATGAACCTCAGAGAAAAAGTTTTGCTAAAAGAAGTCGTTTTGCAGGGGATTGTGTCAATTCAAATGGAAGAGTCTCCAATGGTTATTGAAGAAAAGCTAGTGGCATATCTGAAATATCACAGCACCGGTCATATTCCGGGGCTCAATGCAGGCAGAGGTAAACAAAACAGCGGTATTTACGGAGCAAGATAATGAGAAACGACTATTACGCAAACTCAAATGACTATATAAACCGCTGGGTAATTTCTTATGCGGATTTTGTGACCATGCTTCTTGCTCTTTTTATGGTTATGTTTGCGACAAGCCATATGGGCGCAACAAAAATTAAAGATGTTAACAAGTCGATACAAAAAGTTTTTACAAATCAAAGTGCCGTTCAAAAAATTAAAGAAACCGAAAACATTGAAAATACAGAAAAAACAAATCCTGAAAAACAGGGAGAATCAATTCTTGAAAACAATGGAAAAACAATTCTGGACGGCGGAGACGGCATCCTAGACTCACAGGCAGTAATGGAGCAGATAAAAAAAGATATTGATGCAGAAACCTCAATAAAAGTTATAAAATCAGACCGTGGTATTGTAATAAGACTAAATGACACTATGCTTTTTGACCCCGGTTCTGCTATAATAAAACAAGATGCCATGGCAACTTTACAAAAAATTGCGGGTTCATTGGAAAAGTTCAAAAATCCGATAGTTATAGAGGGTCATACAGACTCAATGCCTATCAGAAATGAAAGGTATCCTTCGAACTGGGAGTTGTCAACAGCGAGAGCGACAAATATAATCAAATATTTGACAGATACATACAAATTTCCGCCCAGCAGACTCTCTGCAGTGGGATACGGGGAATATATGCCGATTGAACAAAATACTACACCTCAAGGACGTGCAAAAAACAGAAGAGTGGATATAATAGTATTAAGTTCGGATAAGAAATAACTTACAGGTTGGAGAAAAAGTATGGCAAAACCTACACAACAAATAAAAGAACCGGAAATAAAAGATAAGGATAAGCACGCAGAAGGCGGTAGCAATACTATTTTGATTAATGTAATCACAACAACAATTGTGTGTATTATTTTTATCGGCGTAAATTATTTTCTGCAGTCAAATTTGCTTACAACACAGCTGAAATCTATTACCGCTGAACAAACGGCTGAGGATTCCGGCGAAGTTCTTGACAAACCTGAAAAAGGTATTGTTCTTGATCTCGGTGATTTCACAATGAACCTTAGCGATATTGACCCGAGAAGATACTTAAAAGCAAATGTAGCAATAGAAGTTACAAACCCTGAGCCCGATCCGACACAGGCAGCAGAAGAGCCTAAAGCAAGCGGCGGACATGGCGGTCATGGTGAAGCGGCAGCTCCGGATCCAAAAGCAGATCTTGTTGCGGAAATGGAACAGTACAAACCTGCTATCAGAGATGCTGTTATTACTGTATTAACAAGCAAAACGTCAGATGAACTTGCAACAACTGCGGGCAAAGAGCTTGCAAAGCAGCAGATTGCCGAGGCTGTAAACGGAATATTTGACGGAGAAAGAGAAGTAATAAGAGTAAGTTTCGGTCAATTTATAATGCAATAAAAAACAAGGGGAGAGGTAAATGTCTGATTCAGACAAATATTCTCAAGACAATATAATAGACGGTATTCAGGTGGACTACGGAGAAGCCGGTGCGTTCGTAAACAGTTTTGATGACGGTGACGAACATAAAAAGGGCTACAAACTTTACAATTTTAGAAGACCGGACAAATTTTCAAAAGACCACCTGAGAGGTTTGCAGGATATTCACAAAGAATTTTCAAGACAGCTTGCTCTTGTTTTGACTGCATATTTGAGAATGCACCTTGAGGTGGATGTTGTTTCTGTTGACCAGCTTACATATGACGAATTTATGCGCTCTGTTCCGAGTCCGATTTCTATAGCGATTTTTGAACTTAATCCTTTGCCCGGTCAAATTTTGCTCGGAATAAGTTTTGAAGTGCTTTCAAGTATTGTTGACAGAATGCTGGGCGGTGTCGGTTCCGTAGAATCGAAGGCAAGAGAGCTTACGGATGTGGAAGAATCTCTTGTTAAAAAGATGATAGAAAGAACTATTCAGACTCTTGCGGAAGCCTGGTCTCATATTATTCCTGTTGAAAGTCATTTGATAGGATTGGACAACAACTACTCGGGTATTCAGGTTGCAACGGCAGGTGAAATTGTTGCTTTGATTACTCTTGAAGTTCATATTTCGGGAAAACATTACGGTCTTATCAGTTTATGTTTTCCTTATCCTGTTCTCGAAAATATTTTGTCGCAGCTTACTACACAGCACATTTTTCAAACCAAAGGTATTATTGCGACAAGCGAAGAACGTCAGAAAATGATAGAAAAACTTGATACATCTCTTGTTGATGCGAATGTTTTGTTTGGTGAAACAACTATAACAATGAAGGATTTCCTTGATTTGAAAGAAGGAGATGTATTAAAATTAGACAATGCCGCTACTGAAGATTTGATTGTCAGAATCAACGGCGAAAGAAAATTTTATGCCCGTCCCGGCAGAATAAAGGACAAAATCTGTGTGAAAATAACAGACAGATATGATTACTATGTAGATGCACTAAAACGCTATTTCTAGAAAGGATTTCAAATGTCAGACGATAAAATGCAAAATGACGATTTTAATCAATCGAACAATCCGGAGGGTTTCGATGATTTGCACAATGAAAATCCTCTCGAAAATGATAGTATAATTGATAATTCAGCAGAAATTGGAGATATGGGTGCTGAAGATATTTCTCATCTTCAAGAGCAGATGCATGAAGAACCTCAGGCAAGAGGATACAG
Organism: Candidatus Gastranaerophilales bacterium; assembly: GCA_944326535.1. GTDB lineage: Bacteria > Cyanobacteriota > Vampirovibrionia > Gastranaerophilales > Gastranaerophilaceae > Limenecus. The sequence continues at coordinate 3,780 of CALVEJ010000094.1, forward strand.
TTTTAATGAAATTGAAGGTCATGCCGTTAATGCGGAAGAAGTAAAAATTGATCATTCTGCTGACAACAATGATCCTGTTACCGTCCGTCCTGTTGAATTTACACAGTTTGACAGCTATACACCGACAAATACCGATACAAATAAAAACCTTGAACTCTTGATGGATATCAAGCTGGAGCTTACTGTAGAACTCGGCAGATGTCAGCTTCCCGTGAAAAAGGTTTTGGAACTTACAAGAGGTTCTATTATTGAACTTGACAAGGTTGCTGGTGAATCAGTAGAACTGTTTGCAAACGGAAAACATGTGGCAAACGGAGAGGTCGTTGTAATTGAAGACAATTTTGGTCTTCGTATTACAAGCATTACTGATCCGGAAGAAAGAATTAAAAGCTTGAATTAAACAGCAATACATGCTGCCGCAGAAGCCGTAATGTGCGTTATTCAAATATTCTTCTTAAAACGCCGTTGTTTTCTCTGAGGAGTTTATCGGCTTCATCAAAATCCAAACCGTAAAGAATAAAGAGTATTGCGTGTTTTATTTTGTATCCGTT
>CALVEJ010000095.1 GCA_944326535.1 Candidatus Gastranaerophilales bacterium
AAGATTCTGAACACAGCACTATCCTTACGGTAAAGCATTTCTGACGCTTCAGAATGACAGCAATCCGTCATTCTGAGCGGAGCGAAGAATCTATTATTCAAGATCCTTCGGGTTTCGTCCTCAGGATGACGACTATATTGTCATCCTGAACTTGTTTCAGGATCTTACCGGATAGGTGACAACACTACAAATTAGTAAGATTCTGAACACAGCACTATCCTTACGGTAAAGCATTTCTGACGCTTCAGAATGACAGCAATCCGTCATTCTGAGCGGAGCGAAGAACCTATTATAATAAAAAAGATCCTTCGCTTCGCTGTCGTCCGCTTTGCACTTGCTCTCCGGGCTTCTCTCGTCCGAAAATTTGCTTCTTTACGATAAAGAATGGGTGGAATATAAAGTATAAATCTTTGCTTTAATTTTCTTTGAGATACTTTTTTCATCATAAGTCTTGTAAGCCGTGATTTCTCCTCCAATTATGTCAATAACCGGAATAGTGCGAACGATATTGAAATAAATAATCAACTTGTTTCAGGCAACTTTCAAACAGAGTTCTTTTTGTCACTAATTCTTCTCTGGCATCTTTTGTGCTAAATTTAGAAAATAAAGTTCAAAATGCGAGGATTTGTAATGAAAAAAAGGGCGATAATCAGTGTATTTGACAAGACAGGCATTGTTTCTTTTGCAAAAGAATTGTCAGAAAAATATAAATATGAACTTATTTCAACCGGCAGCACTGCTGAACTGCTGGCAGAAAACGGAATAAAAACAACACCTGTAAGTGAAATTACGGGTTTTAAAGAAATGCTTTCAGGCAAAGTAAAAACACTCCATCCATCCATACACGCAGGCATTCTTGCGGATATACAAAATGCCGCAGAAGAAAAAGAGCTTGCTGACAACAATATTGAAGCGTTTCAAATGGTGGTTGTAAACCTTTATCCCTTTGAACAGGTTGCTTCTCAGGAGCATGATGAACAAACTCTCATTGAAAATATTGATATAGGCGGAGTTGCTCTGCTTCGTGCCGCAGCAAAAAACCACAAAAATGTTACTGTTGTTTCAAATCCAAACCAGTATGAAATTGTTTTGAAAAATCTGGAAGAAAACAACGGCGATACTACGGCATTTTTCAGAAGAGGGCTCGCTTTGGATGCTTTTGAGGCAACATCAAAATACGATGCAGTCATTTTGAAAGAACTTTCGGAGGACAAAGAAAAATATCATCCGATTTTTTTGAACAAAGAAGGAGATCTTCGATATGGTGAAAATCCTCATCAGAAAGCCGCTCTGTACAAGCCGGAACAAAAAACGGCGGAATACGAATTTTTAAACGGCAAAGAGCTTTCTTACAACAATATTTTGGATATGACAGCAGCACTAAACATTGTCAGTGAATTTTACGATGTGAATGCAGCGGCAATAGTTAAACACAACACCCCGTGCGGAGTTGCTCTGGGAAAAACAATAAATGAAGCATATTTGAAGGCTTTTGATGCAGACCCTATCAGCGCATTCGGAGGAATTATAGCTTTTTCAAAACCTGTTGACAAAGAAATTGCAAAACACGCTTCCTCCATGTTTCTGGAGGTCATTGTTGCTCCGGATTTTGAGCCTGAGGCTCTTGAAATGCTGAAGCAGAAAAAGAATTTGAGATTGATAAAACTCATTACCCCGCTTAAAACATACAAAACATTAATTCAAAAAGAAATAAAAGTAACACCTTTTGGCGCGCTGGTTCAGGATATTGATGCAAAAGAACTGGACAAAGACACTTTCAAGGTCGTTTCAAAGAAAAAGCCGACTACAGAGATGATTGAAGACATGATTTTTGCCTGGAAAGTATGCAAACACGTAAAATCCAACGCTATCGTTATTGCAAAAGACTTCAAAACCCTTGCAATCTGCGGAGGACAGACAAGCCGTGTTGATGCAATGGAAACAGCACTGAACAGAGCATGCGACGGAGCAAAAGATGCAGTTGCGGCATCTGACGGCTTTTTCCCTGCAATAGACAATATTCAGGCTGCTGCACAGTGCAGAATAGCAGGACTAATACAGCCGGGCGGAAGCATTAAGGACAAAGAGGTAATTGCAGCTGCGGATAAATACGATATGGTTATGATTACTACAGGAATCAGACATTTCAGACATTAAAAATGACAGAAACATTGAATACACAGGAAAATAAAGAAAACAAAAAAGCACTTTTCTGGCTCACACTCGGACATGGAATGGCTGACAGCTATTCCAGTTTTATCAATCCGATTTTGCCGTTTATTGTGGCAAATATCGGAGCGAGTCTTGCAATGGCAACATGCGCTTTGAGTGCATCACAGCTTTTTTCTTCAATGATGCAGCCTGTTTTTGGATTTATTGCGGATAAGTGGCAAAAGCGATTTTTCATTTTCTGGGGAATAATCCTGGCATCAATAGCTTTTTCTTTGTCGGGTCTGGTTCACAATATCTGGCAGCTGGCATTGTGTTTGATAATCGGCGGACTCGGTGTCGGCTTTTATCACCCGCAGGCAACAGGGTTTGTTGTAAGATACAGCGGGAAAAATCTCGCAAAAAATATGAGTGTTTTTATTGCTGCAGGTACAATCGGATACTCTCTCGGACCGATTATTTCTTCTTCAATAACTCAGGTTTTCGGTGTCACAAGATTGCCGCTGGCAGCAACATGGGGGCTTTTGTTTGCGTTTTGTGTATTTTTATTTGTACCCAAAATTCAAGCAGCCGCCTTTGTAAAAAATGAAAACTCTTTTTCAACAACAATAAAAGATATTTTTAAGAACAAAATTGTCAGAATATTAATAATGGTTTCCGCATTAAAATCACTTGTTACATCCGGTTTCAGTATCCTTATGCCGTTTTACTGGAAAAACCTCGGCTACAATGCTTTTCAAATCGGTGTCGCTGTTTTTGTTTTTCTGACAGTCGGAGCTCTCGGCACATATCTCAGTAGCAGATATGAAAAAATCCTCGGATACAAGAATGTCTTTTATATTTCTTTGATTGTTCCGTTTTTGCTTACCGTAGCATTTTTGAGCATTATCAAAACTTCTCCTGCGCTTTCATTCGTCTTGTTCATTCTGACAGGCTTTGTTGCAATGCTTTCCGTCTCAATAAATATGGTTATGGCGCAAAAAACAATGCCTCAGTACAAAAGCATGATATCGGGATTTATCGGCGGTTTCAGCTGGGGGATAGTAGGTGTTTTCCTTCCTTTGATAGGATACGTTGCGCAACATACAGGTATAATAAAAACCCTTTTAATTATCTCATTCATACCATTTGTTTTGTCATATTTTGTCAGATTTTTGCCTGATGAAAAACATTAATAATTTTTGTAACAAAACATCCAAAAACTAACAACAAAAAGTCTTCAGGTAATTTACAATGAATAAGTAAATTAAAAGCAAGGCAGGTAATTTATGTCAATTCAGGCGGTATCTTTCGGAAAAACAGCTCAAACAAAAAACGGCAACAGCTATGAAAAAGCTAAAGCAGGCGGATATGCAGGTATTGCGGCAGGTGCGGCAATGTCAGCAGTTAATGGTGCAAAAGTAGTAAAAATTATAAAAAACTCAATGAATGCAACTACACTCAAAAATCTTTATGAAGAAAATCTGCCTAAACTTCCTAAAGAACTTAGTTTTAGAGACTTTGCTAAACATACAATTAGAGGTTCAAAAATCGGAACCGCTGTTACTATTGGTATAGCTGCAATAATCACAACGGCAATGGCTTTCGGTCTCGGAAAAATCATTGATGCAGTTACAAACAATATCAGAGCAAAAAAAGCGGATGCAGCTGCAACAAATGCTGAACCGGCAAAACAACCTGAAAAAGAATAAGTTTTTATAAAAATGTAAACAAAACAAAACCGCTGTAAAGTTTAACAGCGGTTTTGTTTTGCAGTTTTTTTTGACTAAATATTTGAGCCCGCTTGCGCGGGCTCAGAAAGAAGTATGTATATTGTAAAATGAGTGGACCTATTATCCTTGTACAAGCTGAATTGCAATCTGAGGCAATGCGTTTGCCTG
>CALVEJ010000096.1 GCA_944326535.1 Candidatus Gastranaerophilales bacterium
TAGATTAGTATGGATATTACCTCTTTAGTGGGCATCTTTTTCGGGATTGTGTGTATCCTGATAGGTCAGGCAATGGAAGGCGGAAATGTCGGACAATTGCTTCAGATTACAGCCGCATTTATTGTCTTTGGAGGTACCGGCGGTGCTATTATTTTGAGCTTTTCGGTTGAAGAGTTGAAAAACGCATTTGTTCTTTTAAAAGATGTGTTTTTTGGTGAAAAAGTTGTTTTTGAAGATGTTATAGCTGAAATTATAAAATTTGCAACAAAAGCAAGAAGAGAAGGTGCTATTTCTCTTGAAAAAGAAGCAAGAACCGCATCTGACAGTCTTATGGTAATGGGTCTTGAAGCTGTTGCTGACGGTACAGACCCGGCATTGGTTCGTCAGATGATGGAAACACAGGTTTCTCTGCTTGAGGAAAAAGTTGCGGGCGGTGCAAAAGTTTGGGAATCTGCCGGAGGTTATTCTCCTACAATCGGTATCATCGGTGCTGTTCTTGGTTTGATTCAGGTTATGCAAAACCTGTCTGACCCCTCAAAACTTGGTGCGGGTATTGCTGTTGCCTTCGTTGCAACTGTATATGGTGTTGGTGCTGCGAACCTGATTTTGATTCCTATATCTACTAAACTGAAGTTTAAATATAAAAAAGTATTTTTGAAAAAAGAAATTATTATTGAAGGTATCTTGGCTATTCAAGCCGGAGAAAGCCCTGCATTAATTGAAAGAAAGCTTATGGCTTATGTGCTTGACAGCCATATGAGAGAAGAAGCTATATAGGCATTGTTGTATTATGGCAAAAAAGAAAAAAGCTGAAGAACATGAAAATTTGGAACGCTGGCTTGTGTCATATGCGGATTTTATGACACTCCTTTTTGCTACATTTGTTGTGCTTTATGCTTTGTCTCAAATTAACGTTAATGAGTTTAAAAAGGTTGAAGAATCTTTGAAAAAGGCTTTCAGTGTTCAATCAATACTTGATGGTGGAAGCGGAGTTATGTCTTCTGGTAATTCTGTATTGGATACGAGTGCTGCGGATTCTATGATTGATTCTTTGTTTATGGAATACATCAGCCCAAGGTATGAGCAGGAATCATATGAAAAAATCAAAAAAGAAGTAGAGGATCTTGTAAAATCCGGTGAGATGAATGGTGTCAGCGCCACTATTGATGAAAGAGGTCTTGTTATTACTATTACTGATAAAAATATACTCTTTAACTCCGGTTCTGCTGAATTGAGCCCTAATGCAAAAAAACTTTTGGATAAAATCGGTAAACTTATTGTTGAAAAATTTGCATTACACCTTATTCGTGTTGAGGGGCATACGGATTCTGTTCCTGTATCGGGCAGATACCCGTCAAACTGGGAATTGTCTTCTGCCAGAGCATCATCAATTGTAAGATATCTTATCGACAGATTTAAAATTTCTCCGGATTTGATGTCGGCTGTCGGTTATGCTGATACAAGACCTGTTGATACAAAAAAAGATGCGGCATCTCTTGCCAAAAACAGAAGAGTAGAGATTGTTGTGCAAAGAAATCAGAATAAAACGCTGGATCACTATCAAAATACATTTATGAAAATGGATAAAACAGAGCAGCAAAAACGAAGAAATGAACAGATTAAAATAATTAGGGAAATTGAAAACAAAGAAATTGAATCACTCGGTGAAGATGTAAAACATTCTTCTGATATGTCAAAAGATTCAGAATTTTATGAAGAAAATTCAAATGATTTTCTCGATGAATCAAAGAGAATTGAGCAATTGACAACAGGTTCAAACTAAAAGTACTACGTTTGTATGTTTGAGTTATAATTAAATAGTCTGGTATGCATCAATGAGGAAGATAGTTGGAGAATATAAAACTTACTAGATATATTTTGATAGCTTTAATACTGGGAATCGTAACGGGTGTTTGTGTTCCTGACTTTGCTGTCAAATTGTCCCCTCTTGCCATGATGTTTTTGAATATGGTCAAAATGATAATTGCTCCGTTGCTGTTTGCAACGCTGGTAATTGGAATTGCCGGACATGGTGATATTAAAAGTCTGGGCAAAATCGGTTTTAAAACCATAATTTACTTTGAGGTTATTACAATATTTGCATTATTTATAGGGCTCGGTATAGGACATTTTACCCAGCCAGGTGCCGGTGTTTCAAATATTCCGCAGAATTCATCATATCTTGATACTGTTACAAAAATGGGCGAAGCCGGTTCTCATTCTTCTTTGACAAATCTTGTCATAGATATATTTCCTTCCAGCGTTGTGCAGTCTATGGCAGAGGGAAATCTGCTTCAGATAGTTGTTTTCAGTTTGTTTTTTGCTCTTGCTATATGTGCTGTCGGACAAAAAGCAAAACCAATTATGGATTTTTTAAACTCTCTGTCCGAAGTTATGTTTAAGTTTACTGAATATGTAATGTGGTTTGCTCCGGTTGGTGTCTTTGCTGCTATTGCAAGTACAATTGGAAACAGCGGTATAGGTATCTTGAAAAACTATGTAAAAATTGTGTTTTCTCTTTATTTTGCTTTGTTTATTTTTCTCGTTTTTATAATATTTCTTGTTTGTTATGTTGTAAAAATTCCGGTGAGAGGTCTTATTCGAATATTGAAAGATCCGGCATTGCTGGCTTTTTCTACGGCAAGTTCGGAAGCTGCTTTGCCTAAAGCAATGGAGCAGATGGAAAAATTTGGTGTTCCCAAAAACATTGTGGGTTTTGTAATGCCTACAGGATATACATTCAATCTTGACGGCAGTACATTGTATCTTTCAATGGCTGTTCTTTTTGCAACTCAGATGGTAGGTATCGATCTTTCTTTTCAGCATCAGCTCGTTATAATGTTTGCGTTAATGTTTACGAGCAAAGGTGTTGCTGGTGTGCCGAGAGCATCTCTTGTTGTACTTGCCGGTACGTTATCAAGTCTCGGATATCCTTTGATCGGTGTTGCCATATTACTGGGTATTGATCAGATTTTGGATATGGGTAGAACGACGGTAAACCTTGTCGGCAACTGTATTGCGACGATATTTATTGCCAGATGGGAAAACGAATTTGATTATGACAAGATGAATGAATATTTGTCTTCGAAGTCATAGAATCTTACAAATTTGCCGTGTTGTCACCTATTTTAGAGATTCTGCATGTTGGGCATAGCGGATTTTGATCGGGCACGCCGTGTGAGGCAAAGCCGAGCCCAGTGCCCATGTGAACAAGGTTGTTGAAGTACAGAATTTTTAGAATAAAAATTCGAAACGGAATACAAAACCTTGTGAACGCCAATAATCCAAGACAGCGGATTTTGATCGGGCACGCCGTGTGAGGCAAAGCCGAGCCCAGTGCCCATGTGAACAAGGTTGTTGAAGTACAGAATTTTTAGAATAAAAATTCGAAACGGAATACAAAACCTTGTGAACGCCAATAATCCAAGACAGCGGATTT
>CALVEJ010000097.1 GCA_944326535.1 Candidatus Gastranaerophilales bacterium
GCTACAAACGGTAAAAAAGAACGTATTTCAAGACTTGTACAAATGTATGCGGATCAAAGAAACGAAATTCAAGAAGTATACGCAGGCGATATCTGTGCAGCAGTTGGTTTGAAAGATACAACTACAGGTGACACACTGTGCGATGAAAAAGCACCGATTATCCTTGAAAAAATGACATTCCCTGAACCTGTAATTTCTGTTGCTATTGAACCAAAAACAAAAGCTGACCAGGATAAAATGGGTATCGCTCTTCAAAAACTTGCTGAAGAAGATCCGTCTTTCCGTGTTAAATCTGATACAGAAACAGGTCAGACAATCATCTCCGGTATGGGTGAGCTTCACCTTGATATCATTGTTGACAGACTTTTGAGAGAATTCAAAGTCGATGCAAACGTTGGTAAACCTCAGGTTGCATACAGAGAAACAATCAGAGGCAACGCTGATCAGGATTCTAAATTTGTTCGTCAGTCAGGTGGTAAAGGTCAATACGGTCACGTTAAAATTCAAATCGAACCTGCTGAAGAAAATGCCGGATTTGTATTTGAAAACAAAATCGTCGGTGGTGCTATTCCGAAAGAATACATCGAACCTGCAAGAAAAGGTATGGAAGAAGCTCTTGAAGGCGGTATCCTGGCAGGATTCCCGATGATTGACGTTAAAGTTACACTGTATGACGGCTCTTACCACGAAGTCGACTCTTCAGAAATGGCGTTCAAAATCGCAGGTTCTATGGCTATCAAAGAAGGCTGCAGAAAAGCTAAACCTTGTATCTTAGAACCTATGATGAAAGTCGAAATCGAAGTTCCTGAAGAAAATACAGGTGATATCGTAGGCGACATTGCTTCTAGAAGAGGTCGTGTTGAAGGTATGGAAATCATCGAAGGTACAGGAATTCAAAAAATCAGAGCAATGGTTCCTCTTGCAGAGATGTTCGGTTATGCTACTGATATCCGTTCAAAAACTCAGGGCAGAGGTACATTCTCTATGGAATTTGCTAAATACGAACAAGTTCCTGCTAACGTTGAAAAAGAAATTATCGAAAAATCTGGAGCAACTGCATAGTTGTTTTGATACAAACGATAGTTTATATTTAAAAAAACAGGCTTTGAGAAATCAGAGCCTGTTTTTTGTTTTTGGTTTTTTTATTGGTGTTTTAGGCACATAATGAAGATGAATTCTGCCTTCTGACAGGTTTGTTGTATTTTCAATTAAATCTTTCAAATATTTTTCATAACTTATATCAAGCTGCCCTACTTTTATCATTCTTCCTATTTCATTGACATAATTTTGAAGATTTTGAGGCCACTTTGGATTAAGAATGAGCCATTTTTTCATGCTGTAATTCGTTTTTTCCGCATTACAATTTCTGCACATTACAGTCAGGTTTGAAAGGTCATTTTCGCCTTTTTTATTTCTGGGAATAAAATGATCAATAGTTGCAACAGAACCTTTAAACATATTTTGAACGGCAACTTTTAGAGGGCTGCCTATCTTTTGTACAAGTTCGGAAACAGGAAAAAACAAAGTTTGTTTCGCATATGCATTTCTTACTGACTCTTTAAATTTGTTATTATAATGTCTTTTTATGCCATCTTCTTGTATTTTGTATATTGTTTCTCTGACCAGATCCATATAATCATGATAAGGAAACATTTGATTGTAGCTGCATTTTAAATATTTGTTTTCTACTTCATCAATATATTGGCGGATATATTTTCTATCTTGACCTCCGAGTCCGGGTTCCATAATTTTACATACTGCAATATTTCCGGACAATTGTTTTTTTATTTCTGCACTGGCTGATATTTTGAGTTGTTTTATTAGTTCATTTTCATTAATATCAGGCTTATTGCCCAGAATATCTTCCATTTCTGCCAAGATTTGTTTGTTTTTGATATCAAGATGTTTTTCATTTTTTTTCAATATACTGACAAGTTCGCTTATAGTTGCTGCATTTTTGGCTTTTTCCATCAATTCCAATTTTTCTTGGTGAGTTAGCGTTATTGTTCCGCAAGAGGAACATGGCACACCGGACTGATTAACAGGGTCAAAATCAAGAATTTTTTGACTTTCTTCAAAAATTTGGTTTTGTACAGCCTTTAAAGCCGGATATTTTGTTTTATCAATCTTTATGTGACCTTGAGACAATTTAAATACAAAACCTCTAAGCATTAACGAATATTTTTTTTCACTTTGCAATTTACCATCTAGAATCTTTTGTGAAATTTCTTCAATATATTTTGAAAAATTATTTTCAAAATTTTCTTTTTTCATATTTTCTTTTAAATAATTATAAGGAGGTGCAATCCAGCAATCTTTACATGTAAGTATTCTGTTTGCAGGAAATTCTTCACCATCCGGAGTAGATACGATTTTTTGAGTATTTGAAAAAGCACTGTCAAATATTCTTTGAACAAATTTCTTTTTATAATATTCATCATCAAAACAATTTTTTCTTACAGGAAACAGATGTTGATAAAACAGATCCGGTAATATTTCTTTTGTAATATTTTGTATGAGAATTTCTTTGTCCGGATATTCCAAATTACGGATTGTTTCTTTTATTGCTTTTTGAAAAACAGGCAAAAGTTTATCATCATTTTGAATATCTAGTGCTTTTAGCCTGATTTCAAATTCTTCAAGCAATACATTATCACTATCTGAGAAATTATATTTATTTTTGTAGTCCTGAATAATATTTATTGTTCTGTCAATTGCTTTATCAAGAGAGATTACGGCAATATCATGCATGATATCTATTAAATCGGGTATTGTTCTAACACATGTAAGTTGGGAGTTTTTTTCTGCGGAGTCAAGAACTCTCTTGTACTTTTTGGGTATTGATTCTTTATATTCTTGCAAAAAATTGACAAAGTTTTCAGGAGTATCAGCTTTTTTTGATTTTGCGATTAATCTTTTCATTTCACTCATGTTGAGCAGTTTTATCCCGCAGGTTGGACAGTGCATATTATCAAGTTCTTTAAGTTCATCAGAAAGGCTTTTTATTTCCTCAGAAGATTTGAAACTCAATGGAAAATATGACATAGCTTTTGTGCCCGAATATTCGGATAAATTCTGTGTTTTTGTTTCGTT
>CALVEJ010000098.1 GCA_944326535.1 Candidatus Gastranaerophilales bacterium
TGTTGATTTCTTTTGTTTCTTTTCTTGTGAAACCGTTTGCCTGTTGTGCGTTTTTGTTGTTTGCAAAAATACTGACTATGCTTGCTATTGTTCCACCAAGACCAAGAGCACCTGTGATAATGGCAAATATAGATGCGATATTTGCACCGGTGTTTTGTGTGTTGTAGTTGTTGTAATATGAACCGAAATTTGTAATAGGATCTTTTGAATACCACGGCATAAAAACACTTGGGCTGCCGGCATGTCTCATATACGGTTTGTATGTAGCCTCATGATTTCTGTTGAAATTGTTGGCCGGACTACCCGCATTTGTAAACGGCAATGTGCTGCTTTTATATTGATTTAAACTGTTACCGCTCATGTCAGCCTCTCTGTTTTTTGTACCTCGTATATATATAAAGTATATACTTTTCAAAAAATTGCCTTTTTAGTATATACTTTCTTAACATTTGTTTACATTAATATTTGACCCATTATTTTAATTTGTGCTAAATTCTTATTGAAATAGGATGTTGAGACATTGATATGGGTGAGAAATTAGATATAATTACAATCGGTGAGAGTTTGATTGAGCTTTCGAGCACTCAAAGTCTTGCATATGCTCAAACACTGGAAAAATATTACGGCGGAGATACTCTTTGTACTGCAGTTGCGGCTCAAAGACTCGGATCAAAAGCGGGTTATATTACGAGAGTTGGAAATGATCCTTTCCGTGAGTATTTAATGGACAGCTGGCAGTCAGAGGGGCTTGATATTTCGCAGGTAAAACTGATTGACGGCTTTAACGGAGTATATTTTATCGGACATCCTGAAGACGGCGATAAGGAGTTTAGCTATTATCGTAAAAAAACGGCTGCTACAAAGCTTTCTATAGATGATATTTCACCTGATTATATTCTCAGCGCCGATGTTGTTTATGCAACAGGCGTTACACAATCATTGTCTTTGTCTGCAAAAGAAGCTGTAAAAAAAGCTTTTATGATAGCAAATGAACACGATATGGCAACCGCATATGATGTAAACTTTGATCCCAGATTGTGGTCTGCGGAAGATGCCAAAGATACGTTTGAAGAAATTTCTGAGTATATACAAATACTTTTTCTTAATCTTGAACATGATGCAATTTGTATTTTTGACATCGATTCGCCTGATAAATGTATTAAATATTTCTGGGACAAAGGTATAAGAACAGTGGTTGTAAAATCCGCAAAAGACAAAGGCTATTTTGTCGGATTTGAGGGAGATATTATTTTTACAAAATTCTATACTGATGAAATAGTTGATTCTACAGGTTCCGGAGATGCATTTAACGGTGCTTTTCTGCATGGGTTGAATTCAGGTATGACAGCTTTTGAAGCTGCAAAATTGGCATCTATTGATGCAGGATTGCAGTGTCATGGTATGGGGGCTATCAAGTCAACTCCTTATAAAGAAGCTGTTTATTCCGCATATTACGGAGCATAGTTATGGTTTGCAAAAATAAAAATATAGCTGTATCCGGATATTACGGATTTGAAAATTTTGGTGATGAGGCTATCCTCAAGGTTTTGACGGAAGAATTGAGGTCTCGTGGGTATAATGTTACTGTTTTTTCAAAAAATCCCGACATAACGGCATTAAAACGTGATGTAAGAAGCGTTTATACTTTTTCTTTAAACGGCATTTTTAATACAATAAAAAACAGTGATGCGCTTATCAGCGGCGGTGGTAGCCTGCTTCAGGATGTTACCAGCGCCAAAAGTCTTTTTTATTACCTTTTTGTAATCGGAACAGCTCTGTTTTTTAAGAAGGATGTAATAATTTTTGCTCAGGGAATAGGTCCGATAAAAAATCCTGCGGGCAGATTTCTTACAAAATTCCTTTTAAAACACTGTAAATATATTACGGTAAGAGATGAAAAGAGTCTCTTTCTGCTTAGGGGCTGGAATTTAAAGCCTGATCTTGTGTCAGATCCTGTTTGGAATTTGCCGTTGAGAGAACGGGTGTCTATGAATAGAATCGGAGTACAGCTGAGAAGCTGGAAAGGATTGTCACAAAAGTATTTGATTTCTCTTGCGAGAAATATTGTTTCAAATTTTCCTGATAAGGAAGTTTATATTTATTCTTTTCAGGATAAATTGGATCTTGAGTTGTGCAGTCATTTTGAAGCTCAACTCAAGCTTATCAATCCAAATATTAAGACAAAGCTGCTTGGCGGATTATCCATAGATGAAATAGTTCAGTCTTTTTCAAACTTGGATTTTATGATAGCAATGAGATACCATGCCTGTCTTCTGGCATTGAAATATGGAATTCCGACGCTGGCATTGAGTTATGATGAAAAGGTTGAAAAGATAGCAAAACGTTTTTGTATACCGTGTTCACAGTTGGATGAAAAAGAAAATTTTGATGAGTTGTTTAAACAATTGAAAGCAATAAATTCTTCTGAACTCAAAAATAAGTCAAAAGAGTGTGTTTTTGATTTTTCCAAAATTATAAACGCAATTGAAAAATAAAGTTTTTATAGATACCGTAAACAAAAAGAGGGAATTTGATATATCAAATTCCCTCTTTTATTGAAATCTGTCAAAAAACTATTTAACAGCTTCTTTGAATTTTTTACCAGCTGAGAAAGCAGGAACTGTTTTTGCAGCGATTTTGATTGTAGC
>CALVEJ010000099.1 GCA_944326535.1 Candidatus Gastranaerophilales bacterium
AAACAAAATGAAGAAACAAAAAAATATGCAAAAAAACATGACCTCAAAATGATTGCGGACAGACAGGTTGCTTTTTCGGACAGAGACAGCTGGGCATATCAATCGCTGTTTTTGGAAGGATGGATGCTGGGATGTCCTCCGGACTATTTTTCAAAAGATGGTCAGGCATGGGGATTTCCTGTGGTTGATCCAAAGAAAATGTTTAATGAAGACGGATCACTCGGAGAAGCAGGTCTGCTATTAAAACAGCTGTACAAAAAAATGTTTAAAGAAAATCCTGGCGGTGTCAGAATTGATCACATTGTTGGTTTGATTGACCCATGGGTCTACAAAGCGGGTAAAAAGCCTATGCCGGAACAGGGTGCAGGCAGATTGTATTCCTCTCCCGAACATCCTGAGCTGGCTCAGTATGCTATTGCAACAATGGATGATTTGAACCTTGAGCTTGGCTCCGACAAAGAAAAAAGAGTTAAAAAACTTACAAAGGAACAGATTAAAAAATATGGGGCAATGATTGAAAAAATAGTTATTGCCGCTGCGAAAGAAGAAGGTCTGAATAAAGACTCAATTGTTTGTGAAGATCTGGGTACTTTGACATTCCCTGTTGAGTCTGTAATGAAAGAATACTCTCTTCTCGGAATGAGACTCACGCAGTTTGTAAAACATGACAAGCCTGAACATCCTTACAGATGCTGCAATATTACTCCTCATTGCTGGGCTATGGTCGGCACTCACGACAATGAACCGATTTCTTTGTGGGCAGATTCTATGATTAACACTCATGAGGGATATTTGAATGTCCTTAATCTTGTTGAGGATATGTATCCTGAACTTGAAGGCAAAGAAAAAGATGATTTTATTGTAAAACTTACAACTGATGCGAAAGCATTGATGAATGTGAAACTTGCGGAAATTTTTGCATCAAAGGCTGAAAATATTCAGGTATTTTTCACTGATTTGTTTGGTTTGAAACAGACATACAACACTCCGGGTACTTCAGGGGATCAAAACTGGTCTTTGAGACTTCCGAATGATTTTGAGGAGTTGTATTTCAGAAATGCAAAAGACGGCTTTGCTTTGAATTTGCCTTTGATTTTAAAAATGGCAATCGAAGCCAGAGGCAGTAAGTTTGCCTCAAAACACAAAGGTCTGTTGAAAGATTTGGAAGAACTTATATAATAAAGTTATGAACGAATCAGTTGATAATTTGCTTGAAACAAATGCCCTCATTGAGCAGCACCTCCATGGGGGCTTTGGCATAGATTTTTCTTTATGTACGGCTGCGGATTTTATTGATTTTTCAAAGAAAATCTTAAAATTTGGTGTATGTGCTTTCTTTCCGACTCTTGTGACGGACACTCCGGAACACATAAAAACACAGCTGTATGAGATTGAAAAAGCCATCCAGTTTCAAAAATCTTCAGATGAACCTATGGCAAAAATTATGGGTGCTCATCTTGAAGCCTGCTTTTTAAATCCTGAAAAAAAGGGGATACACAATGAAGCTCAGTTTTTGAAACCTTCAATAGAAAATTTCAAAAAAATAGAAAGCCCTGTAATAAAAATAGTTACACTTGCACCTGAATTTGATGAAAATTTTGAGCTCTGTAAATATTTAAAATCAAAAAATATCAGAGTATCTGCCGGTCACTGTATGGGGGCTGATTTGTCTGCTGTTGATCAGGTTACACATTTGTATAATGCAATGGGAACTTTTTCACATAAGGAAAAATCGACTGTTGTATCGGCGCTTGCTGATGACAGAATTTATACCGAACTAATCGCTGACGGCAGGCATGTACAGGATGATGTACTGAAAATCACATTCAGGACAAAACCTTTAAATAAAATTATCTTGATAAGCGATGCTTTGCCAATCACGCACAGTGATAAGGAGACAATGACGTTTTGTTCAAAAAATGTATTTTTAAAAGACGGAAAAGCCGTTGATGCAAATGGAACGATGGCAGGCAGCACAACTTTTGTCAGTGATATAATAAAAAGACTTATTAAAAATGATATTTTGAAACTGCATACGGCTGTCGCAATGGCTTCTGACAATTTGTTTTATGTTCCCAAAATTAATGCAAAAATATATTGGGATAAGGACTATACGATTTGCGCAATGAATTTTAACGGCAGCATTATTACTTTTTAAACTTTTAAAATATTAAGAAATGTAACTAAAAGTATATACTAAAAAGGCAATTTTTCTGACAAATTTTACTTTATATATATACGAGAGATATAAAACAAGTAAGAGGTCAGAGAGAAATGATTAACGTAACAAATCCATTCGCAAATTATACATTGGCAATCGCAGCACAGTACAACGAGACTAAAGCAGGTATTGAAGAAGCAGAAAAGAAACCGCCGAGAAAGGTATACAGATCAATGGATTCGCTCCTTGAAGAATGTGTATTCATCGGCGCAACAAGATTTGGGAACAACTTCATAGCATAGGCTAAACAGACTAATAGAGAAAAAGATAAAGAGAAAAAACAGAGGAATTGGCAACTAGACTTATTATTTTAAAACCTGACAAATGTCAGGTTTTTTTATTATTGATTTTGATGTTTGTCAGGCTTTATTACCTGAATATTTCTGGATT
>CALVEJ010000100.1 GCA_944326535.1 Candidatus Gastranaerophilales bacterium
TCAGGATCTTTCCGGATAGGTGATAACACATCAGATTGGTAAGATTCTGAACACAACTCTATCCTTACGCAAAGCCCTCCGGAAGCTTCAAAATGACAGCTGTTCGTCATTCTGAGGTATGTGTTGGGCAGGGTGTCTTGGATTATTGGCGCTCACGAAAAGCGTGGTTTTCGTTCGCATGGGCAGCTTTGTGCCCGCCAAAATCCGCTATGCCCAACCTACTCTTCTCAGGATGACGCCTCATGTCATTCTGAGGCTTTAGCCGAAGAATCTGTTATTCTAAAATTTTTAGGACCTTGCCGCCCTTGATTGTTAGCATTCACCGGTCGTTTCAGGTCTGCTTGTCAGCAGCATATGTTGGGGATATAATATCATTATGTTTGCTGCGTATGTTTTGCAATGAACATGGTAAAGACAGGCAGGGGTTAGAATTTATTATGAACAGACCTGACTTAATTGAAAAAACACAGCAAAAAAATATAAAACGAAAAAACAATAT
This sequence comes from Candidatus Gastranaerophilales bacterium, assembly GCA_944326535.1. GTDB lineage: Bacteria > Cyanobacteriota > Vampirovibrionia > Gastranaerophilales > Gastranaerophilaceae > Limenecus. The sequence goes on from CALVEJ010000100.1 coordinate 500, forward strand.
TCGTTTTTACTATTCGTTTTTGACTATATTGCTTCTGGTTTGTCTTGTTCATATCGGAGTCAGTGCTTTTCAAAATATTACGAAAAGCATCAGCTATCATGGAAAAATCAAAAAAATGAAAGCCCTAAACCAACAGGCATACATGGAAAACCAGCGGCTCAAAGAAGAACTCGATGATTTCAGTTCAATGAAAAGCCTCGAGGCCATTGCGAGAAACAATCTTAAAATGGCAGGTAAAGATGAAGTTCTTGTTATTATAAACAAACCCCAGCCGCAGCAAACTCAACCGACAAATAAGAAAAACAGCAAAAAGAAATAAAGAAAAGCTCTCCGCAAAATCCTGCACTGCGAAGAGCTCCTGTTAAAAATGTTTCACGTTCTAGAAGTAAAAACCTTACTTCGTCTTGCTTTTCAGCTCTTTATAAAATATTCCAAACCGTCTACTTCAATGCGACCAGTTTTGCACTGATACCTATATCCGAGTTAATCATCTTTGCACTGGCGATTGCCATTGAACGTCTCTTTTTTGCACCCCTGAGGATAAAGGCTACGCCGTCGTTTATGTTGCTCATTGATTTTTCTGCTTTTTTTATCATTAAAATTGCACCCCTGTTAAATTTTTGAATAAGACTGATGATTTTCCTTACTCTATTCATATCGGGTGTTTTTTTATTTTCTTTAGTATTTTAAAAAACATGTTTACAATTGTTTACAAACAAATATCAAAAATAATTTTATAATCCTGTATTGTATAAATATTCGTAACTTTTTTGACTAAAATAAACATTTATAAGAAAATGAATGATATATGTCCGGACAACGGCGAATTTGCGCCGTAAAAGCACAAGGCTTGGGATTAGAGAAATTTAATGTACATTAAAGAAGTAGAAATAGATAACTTCAAATCTTTTGCAAACAAAATCACCATACCGTTTTTGAAAGGTTTTACCACTATTTCCGGTCCGAACGGATCAGGTAAAAGCAACATCATTGACAGTGTGTTGTTTGCGCTTGGCTTGTCTACATCCAGGACGCTTCGAGCCGAAAAAATTTCCCAGCTTATCTCTACCCACACAAGAAGAAACGAAGCTATAGTAAAAGTTACTTTTGCTCCTGAAGGCGGGGAAGAAAAAGAATTTTCCGTTGCAAGAAAAATCAAAAAGTCTTCTCAGGGATACAATTCTATTTACTATCTGAATGACAAGATAGTTACTTTGACAGATGTCCATACGGTTCTTGAAAAATACAATATTACTCCGAACAGCTACAACGTCATTATGCAAAACGACGTAATGTCTATAACAAACTGCTCTGATATTGAAAGAAGAAAAATTATAGACGAAATTGCGGGTGTTGCGGATTTTGACCGTCGTATTGAACAGGCGCAAAATGAACTCGGAACCGTTGAGGCACGTGTCCAAAACTCGCTTTTGATTTTATCCGAGGTTGAAACAAGACTCGAACAACTGAAAGAAGAACGTGAAATTGCTCTCAAGTACCAAAAGCTCAGAGACGAAAAAATTGAACTTGAAAGCAAAATTACTGCCGTAAAATACTTTGAAATAAAAAAAGGTCTTGAGCGTGCACACGAGAGCATTCTTGACGCCAACAAAAAGAAAAAAGAAGAAGAAACAAACCTCAAAAAACTTGAAGAACAGCTGCTTGTAGTCAAAACAAAACTTGACGAACTTTCCGACCTTGTAAAAGAAAAGGGTGAAGCCGAACAGATTGAAGTCAAAAAACAGGTTGAAGAGATTAAAGGTCAGGTAGACAGAAAACAGGCTGCCATAAACTTTGCGGAAAAAAATATTCAAGATAACCTCAAAACCGTTGAAAACGCCAAAAACGGTATTGAAAACCTGAACGCAAAAAATGAAAAAAACAAACTGCAGATTGAAGAAAAAGAAAAAGAAATAAAAAATCTTGAAGAACAAAAAGAAGCTCAAAAAGCAAAACTGGCACAAATACTTCAAGAAGTTGCAGGACTCAGCGAATCGGCAGACAAATATGTTGCAAAAAGAAATGAGCTGAG
>CALVEJ010000101.1 GCA_944326535.1 Candidatus Gastranaerophilales bacterium
AAAGATCCTTCGCTTACGCTCAGGATGACGTGAAGGTTGAAGTCTCAGGATGACGACTTTTTTTGTATACTCTTACCATCACCCTAAAATATTTCATACTTTAGTTACATAAACTATATACCTGAGAAGAATACAGATAACTTTTAATATAGCACATAATATTTCTGGTACAGATATCTGTACTTAAATATACAGTCTAAACTAATCAGGGATAGAAATTATGATTTCGGTAAACTTCAATCCTTCTGTGATTAAGTCGCAGAATAATTTGTCGTTTGCTACCAATACCGTTTCAGAAACATTGGAGCGCATGAGTACCGGTTACAAAGTCAACCGGGCTGCTGATGATGCTGCGGGATTATACATTTCTACCAAGATGAACAGGCAGATTAACGGGTTAAAAATTGCACAGACGAATATTGAGAATGGTTTATCCATTTTAAACATAGCTGATTCTTCGCTGGGAGATATTACCTCATTGCTTCAGAGAGTAAGAGATCTGGCAGTTCAGGGGGCAAACGGAGTTTATGACGAGACTGCTTTAAGTGCAATGCAGGCAGAAGCTGATGCGTTGGTTGAAGAGATTTTCAGGATAAAAGATTCTGCGCTTTTCAACAAGATGAATGTATTTAGCGGGAATGCAGCAAGCGCAATAAGCGCTGCCTCATGGCAGGTTAACGGCAGCGGAGGGCAAAACGCAGCCATTGCAAGTATTTCAAACAGCCCCCCCCCCCGAAAATAGCAGCAGCAGCGGCATAAGCACTTTTTCAAATTCTACGGCGGGCACTGTTGAAGTTCAGAAGCTATCCGAGCAGGAAGCTATTGCTCAGGGTTATACTGTAATAAAAACAGCTCAGGATCTTGACAATATCAGAAACAATCTCTCAGGAAAATACATTTTCATGGGAGATATTGATCTGTCTGCCTATGACAACTGGGATCCGATAGGGGATGGAGTCGATTCTTTTACAGGTGAACTAAATGGTAACGGGTATACGATTAGAAATTTAAAAGTTAATAAAGGTACATATGCAGGTTTATTTGGTTACGCAGATAGTGCAATCTTTAAAAATATAGGTCTTGAAAAGGTTAATGTAATAGGAACAAGCCAATACATAGGCGGACTTATTGGAAGAGTTAGCAATGGAATAATCGCTAACTGCTATGTTACAGGTGATGTTACAGGAGACAAGACAGGAGGATCTTTGGGTCCCCATATCGATTATGCAGACTATGTGGGTGGTCTGATAGGCAGAGGAGAAGCAAACACACAAATATCAAACTGCTATTCCTCTGCCGAAGTATTTGGCGGTACATATATCGGAGGATTAATCGGAAGTAATAACGGAAATATTTCCGACTCTTACACAACCGGTAAAGTGACAGGATATGGATATGACGCAGGAGGAGCCGGAGGACTAGCAGGAACCTCAAGCGGCGACATAACAAACTGTTACGCGACAGGCGAGATTATAGGATATCTTCACACCGGAGGATTGGTTGGACAAAATGGCGGAGGTAACATAACAAACTGCTATGCGACCGGTGATGTTACAAGTAACACTAATACAGGTGGGCTGGTTGGTCATATTTTTTCATCAGGAGGAATAACAAACTGTTATGCGACTGGTGATGTTACAGGCACAACTTATACAGGCGGGCTGGTCGGCTATCAAAATGGTACAATTACAAATAGTTTTTCAGACGGTGATGTTACAGGTAATAATACAGTTGGGGGTATAACAGGTTGTGCTTATACAGGAAGTATCATTAATAATTCATATGCAAATGGTAAAATTTCAGGAACCAGCAATATTGGCGGGCTGGTTGGTTCGATATACAGAGATTCCAACATATCCGACAGCATATGGAATAGCGCAAAGACACCACAAGGCATTGGAGAAGACCGTGGTGGCACATCAACAAACAACAAAGGTCTTACAACATCGGAAATGAACAATCCTGACAATTGGGCGGGATGGGACACAAATGTATGGGATTTGTCAACGTTTCCTCCTCAATTAAAGAACATGCCTGTTATTACAGATTCCGGATCCAGCAACGAAATTAGACTTCAAGTCGGAGCAAACTCAAATGCAGCCGCAAATTCTATCACTATTGACACAGGCTTTGATTTGAGTGATCTGGATATTGATTTTTCTTCCGCAGACAATTGTGCGGATACACTCGAAGATATTGATGATTTACTCGCCGAGATAAACTCAAAACGCTCCCAGTTCGGTGCTGCTATGAACAGACTGGAATCCGTTTCACAGGCAAACACTGCGGCTATAGAAAATTTGACAGCTTCAGTTTCGACCATTATGGATGCAGATATGGCGGAAGAAGCTGCAGAGTATACAAGACAGCAGATTTTACAGCAGACTACATCTGCCCTTTTGACACAGGCGCAGAATTCTGACAGCTCAGTTATTTATGCTTTAATCGGCGGTATTTAGGTTTGTTGTGATAACTATATCATCAAAGATCCTTCGGGTTTCACCCTCAGGATGACGTGAAGGTTGAAATCTCAGGATGACGACAACAATGTCATCCTGAACTTGTTTCAGGATCTTACCGGATAGGTGATAACACATTAAACCGGTATCTGTTGGGCAGGTATGCCCAACCTACTATCTTTACGTCATTCTGAGGCTTTAGACTTTTCGTCATTCTGAGG
>CALVEJ010000102.1 GCA_944326535.1 Candidatus Gastranaerophilales bacterium
GATACTGAACAAACTCAAGGTTACCTTTGGTTCCTTGATTCAAGAGAAGATTGCTCAGTTACCTCGGTATCAGAGCGTTTCTTTAACGTACACCCTCTTCCCGAGAACTCATAGGTTGTGTGACGTATCCAATATCTGTACGGTTGTAGACAAGTTCTTCTGTGATGCTTTGGTGAACCAAGGCAAACTGGAAGATGACAACTATAACTTCGTCTCCAATATCCAGTATAGGTTTGGGTCCATAGATAAGGACAATCCTAGAGTTACCGTTACCATTGAAGGAAAAGAATATGCAGATTATCCTTACCCAGAACGAAATCAAGAATGCGGTTGAAAGCTATCTGAAGGGTATGCTTACTCTGTCTGAAGACAAGGTTTTCAATATGGAATTTCAGACTACCCGTAATCCCAGTGGTTGTACCGCTACCGTAACGATTGAAAATAAGATGGAAGATTCGGAAATTCTTGTTTCACCGGATCCTTCTCCTGTGCTGAATACTGAAGAAGAAGAAAAGGAAGAAAAGCTTACTTGGGAAACCAAGAGTGGAATGCTTGCATCTCCTGATCCCGAACCTGCTCCTACTCCGAAGAAGAGTTTCTTTGAAAATCTTTAATAAGCCATTGCTTTATTAAAGTTTTAAGAGTATATTGAGTATTGAAGGTCGGTCATAGGTTTTCGCCCTCCACTACAACTTACCATAACTTATCCCGAAGTTATGCCGGGGACTTAGAAATAAGTCCCCATTTTCTTATCTCTCTCCTTAGCTCAGATGGATAGAGCATCGGTCTTCTAAACCGAGGGTCACTGGTTCGAATCCAGTAGGAGGGACCAAATTCTAGTATTTAAGGTTATTTGCCTTATGTATACGAAAGAAGGAATTGACTGTTATGTTCGAGCTGAATTGGCTCAATTAAAGGAACGAGTCAATAAGCTTAAACGAAGAAAGATTGTTGTTATTCACGATACGGATAACCATCCTGCCAAGAATGCCTATCTTAAGAACAAGATCAAGTTGGCTGAATCGGTAGGACTGAAAGTAAAGAACGAAGCGATTGACAATCCAGAAGAACTTGTTGAAGAGATCTTGATGCTTCGCTTTGCAGAGACTCCTTATCTAGTCCAACTTCCACATAAAAACATGGAATTGGAAAAACTCTCAAAGTTTTTAAGCCCTTCACATGATATTGACGGTCTTAGCGAAGTCAATCTTGGAAGGCTCTTTGGATCCAGAGAGAGAAAGAGCAGCATTGTCATTCCCTGTACTGCTCGTGGTATCTATGAGCATTTCACCAGGTTCTATAAGCCTGAACCAGGCTCTGTAGCCCTTCTCATTGGACGCTCTATGCTAGTCAACAAACCTCTTGAAATCATGCTTAGAGACTGGCTGGATATGGAAGTTATCGTGGCTCACTCAAAGAATAAACCACGATTGTCTCTTGAACCTCCGGCAATCATTGTAAGCGCTGTCGGTCTGCCTGTTCGTCTGAAGGCTTTTGGCTTTCAACCTTATTCTTCAAACAATACCATTATTTATGATGTAGGCATCAATCGAAACAAGGGAAAGCTTTGTGGAGATTTGTCTTGGGATAAAGATACTCAAGGCTTCTGTAAAGTTACTCCTGTTCCCGGTGGTGTTGGTCGTTTGACGACTCTGAGCTTCTTGAAGAACTCCGTAGATTTATTAGAACTCCTTCAATGATTCCTCGAATCATGACATAAAGGAACACGCAGGCAAAGATGACTACGGGAAGAGTCAGAGCAACTCCGACAATACCAAAGTAATATAAAAAGAAATCCATAATTTAATCCATTGGGTCATAAGGGTCTATCTTAGTAAGTACGTAGACTATTACCAAGAAACCCAAAGTAAAGAGTAGGGTCTGTCCAGCAAGAGTCATAAAGCACCTCCGGGTGCTTTTCTTTTATCAGGAATAAATATGTTTAATGTAAAGTTTACCGATGAAAACGACACTTCTTTGTGTCTTTATAAGTTTAACAATAAATACTTTGTTAGGATGTATAATCCCAGTCTTAAGAAATACACCATTATTCGTTTGAATAAGGGTTGTGTCTCTATGTTCTATAACTTCATGAAGACTCTTGCTAAAAAGGATCTCTAAAATGACTGCTCCGGAACATTATCAGAAGTGTACTGCCATCATTGAACCAAAGGATCTTCTTCAGTATTTCCCCTTCTTTCTTGGAAATGCTGTAAAGTATATTCTTCGTTATCCCTATAAGGGTCAAGCTTATTCTGATCTCGTTAAAGCTCTGGACTATCTTGAATGGGCTAAGGAACGAAAAGAATCTCCTGAATATGGAGCTTTCTACTTGGTTCCTGCATTCAAGAATGAAATTCTCAATACCTTGATTCCCAAGACCGCCATTGAACCGATTAACTACGATGATGCTATTGCAGTAATAAATCGTGTTCTTGATGACGTGATTTGTGAAGAAGAAGCCAAGGAACGGGATAAGGAAGAAACGTTTTAAGGGCCTATAGCCAAGCAGGTTAAGGCATCCGACTCATAATCGGAGGACCGCAGGTTCAAGTCCTGCTGGGCCCACCAAATCTAGGTGTAGCGCAGTTAGGTAGCGCAACTGCTTTGGGAGCAGTAGGTCGAGAGTTCGAATCCCTCCACCTAGACCATGGAACCATAGCTCAGAAGGTAGAGCAGTAGACTTTTAATCTATTGGTCGAGAGTTCAATCCTCTCTGGTTCCACCAATTAATATATAATCCAATTTAGGTTTTTAGTTACGGTATTATTCTCCACGGCAGTAAACGTGAAACAGGGTCAACATTTGTCCGCTCCGCGCCTAGGCTACGCTTGTAAGAGAGTATCTTGTTGGAATTGGTGACGTATTCCTCTGTGAGGATCCTAACGGAAGGCATCTAACCAATTCTGTCAAACTGAGTATAGGGCCTTTCTAAAAACCTAATCTGCCCGTATAGTTAAATGGTATAACACTTGACTTGTAATCATGGATTCTTGGTTCGATTCCAAGTGTGGGCACCAATTTATTGGGATATAGCTTAATGGTAAAGCACCGGATTTTGATTCCGGCTATGAAGGTTCGATTCCTTCTATCCCTGCCAGAACTATGGAAGATAATGAACTGATCGACCTCTGTGCATTTCGTTATGCCTTGGGTCGAAGAACTTACATCGTGGATGTTGTGGTAACTCATCTCTATTACAGGATAGAGAAGTACTCCATCAACATGCTCAAGCGACTTCAGGAAGAAATCCGCAATGCTTACGATCTTGGAGATGATTGTGATAAGTATCTTTGGGATATGCTTCTGGAAGAAGTTGAAGATGAACTGGACAACCGGAGAGATGCCAGAGAGGTTTAACGGAGCGGTCCTGAAAACCGTCGGTCAGCAATGATCCGTGGGTTCGAATCCCACTCTCTCCGCCACAGAGTACTTTGTGGGTACCTCTTTCTGACCTAAGAAAGAGAGGGGCTTATAGGTTGAGCCTGGATCTACGTCAAGTAGCCGCACTCCAAATCAACCTACCAATTCGCCCGAATGACGGAATAGGTAGACGTACCGGACTTAAAATCCGTTGCCTTTGTGCGTGAGGGTTCGAGTCCCTCTTCGGGCACCAACAACAACAGATTAGGTCGTCTTATTTAAGATCTCTATAGCTCTATAAGAGTAAAGGGTGCAGATGAAGGAGTTCGTTAGCTGCGTAAGGGTCTAATGACGAGTGTCGCGTTGGTGAGAAACTACTATAGCGGCTTTAAGTGCTTGAATTAAAGTGTCGAGTAAGACTATCTCACAATCGTCCAACGAAAAACTTGAAAACGAGGCGTCCAAGCAACGCCTACAATTCATGACTCCCTATAGAGATCTTAAATAACCAAAACCCCCGCAAAGGCTACCGGATAAAACCGGTAGCCTTATTTTTTGCTATAAGGAGTTTATTATGACTACTTATGAAAGTGCTGCTTATTCTGCTTGGGAAAACTCCTGGGCTAATGAATATGAAGAAGATGAGGAAGAAGACGAAGAAGAAGAATGTGATGAGGCTTATGACGAAAGAGAAGAAGCCTTGTGCCATTCTCGTCTTGACGAAGAGAGGTATTACAAATGGCTGAATTGGTGACGAATACTGAACTCGTTGTCGGAGTTAGTACTGACAATCGCATCTATATCCTTGCAAAGGGTAGCAATGGACATACTAAGGTATGTATTGATATGTCCTTTGAGACAGCCAATAAGATAGTCTCAGATATCTTGCTTTTGATCCTACATCACGATCCAAGCATCAGAAAATTTACCGATAGTGTTCAAGAGGACGATAAAGAATGATTGATTCTTTTGAACCAGGCATGAGTATGTCTCTCAAAGATCTTAATATCCCTAGAGGAACTACATATATCAGATTCAAGTCTGGGGGAGATTTATGGATAGTTGAACGGGACAAGTTAGATGTGATTCTTATGTTCTGTCCTTTTGGTAAGATGCCTTATTGGTATACTCTTTTTGATGAAGAACTGGATAATTTGATTGATGCCCTTAAGCAAGCCAAAGAAGATAGAAAGAAACTGAAAGATTATATTGATTCTCTAAAGCAAGAAAAATAATGTTTTATGATCTAACTCAATCACCTGGTTATGATCCGTATAACTGGAACAGATGGCCTGATGTCACTCCTCCTAGAGGATATGTCATGAGAATCCAAGATTGTTCTCTTGGATCTTCCGGACTCATCAACAGAATCTTTCAATGTCTTGTTGGATTCTGGGATGGATCCAAATGGGTTGATGTTGATGAACATGAAGAAATTACCATTTATGGTAATAATCTTCTCTTTCGTCCTTGGGATGAAAAACTTAACTGGCACGTAATAGATGACTGATCCAAACCTTATTTACTACATAGCAGACGTATGTACTAACTTGAGATTCTTTGCTTTTCTTTTTGGAATGATTAGCTTATTTACAACATCTATGTGTGCTACTTCTTTTATAGGCTCAGAGATGCCAAATGCAAGACCATTCTTTATTCCTAGTCTTATCCTACTTATTATTTGTTGTCTGTTGCTTATTTTTATTCCTGAGAAATCTACCGTGCTAAAAATGTATGGTTTACCTCCTACATTGACGATGGGGATGTAATGATTAAAGAATGCCTTCTCTTTATGCTTGTTTACCTTATCAAGAAGCAACCTGCACTTCTTGAGAATCTTCTTGACTTTATGAAGGATCATGTGCATCTGCTTGGCAATCAAATTCTCATGGAAGCTCTTCATGAATTTGAAAACTCCAAACAAGAATATCCCTTTAAGGATAAGATCAATGCTATGCACAAAGCCTTACTTGAGGAGTATAATAAGCGGTGTGGGATTCGTCCCTCATGACAATGTATCTCTCTTGATTAATCTCGACCCTCGGATTGGTATTTATCAGTTCGAGGGTTTATTATTATGTTCCTTCCTAAAGTTATGAGGACATATCATGCAAGTGATTAAGCGTGACGGTACAAAGGTACCATTTAGAACCAGAAAGATTGAAAATGCCATCCGTAAAGCCGGATGGGTTGATGGTGCTACAGTAAAGAATATCTCTCGAACCATTATGGAAAAAGCTGAACAGTTTGGAGAACTTTCAGTAGAAACCATTCAAGATCTGGTTGAAGACCTTCTTATGCAGTCTGATTATAAGAAGGTTGCTAAGGAATACATTCGTTACCGTAAGGTACGAGAGATGATTCGTAATTCTGAGAAAGTCAATGAATCCATCCTCAGACTCATTGATGATAAGAATGAATATCTGGCTACGGAGAACTCCAACAAGAACCATCGTCTTGGTTCTACGCAGAGAGACTACATCGCCGGTGAAGTCTCGAAGGATATCTCTCTTCGACTCCTTATGCCGAAGGAAGCTGTCGAAGCCCATAAGAAAGGAATCATTCACCTCCATGATATGGATTACTTCATCCAGCATATGTTCAACTGTTTTAGCTCTGCTACCCGTTTTGTAACGGATACAGGTGTTCGAGCATTCAAGGATTGTTTTGATGGTGAAGAAGTCACCGTTCTTGATCGAGATGGTCAATGGCAAAAGGCCATTGTTCGTAAGTACGGCAAGCAATCTATGCAGTATGTTACGTTGCAGTCTGGTCGCACCACTAAAGTTGTAAAGTGCACTCCGAATCACCGATGGATTCTTAAAGATGGTTCAGTAACCACTTCTTTGAAAGAAGGGGATCGGCTGTTCTGCCTTCAAGACTCTACTTACGTTCCTCCCGAATTAAATGAGTATTTTTGCTTAGGCTTCATCCTTGGTGACGGTTCAGACGCCAGTGCCGACAACCGTAAGTATTGGCAGTTGCGCTTGTGCAACGAGAAGATTAAATACAAAGATGTATTTTTGAAGAATGGTTTCGCTATCAGCGGTACGTCTGATAATGATGTTCATCTTCTTAAGAGAACAAAAATTTCTAAGCAAGACTTCTTGACGTATAAGATGTGGAATCTTCTTCGTCATGAAGATCTAATCCAGTTATTCCACGGACTGTATGCTGCAGATGGAGCCAAAGACCGGAACTTTATTGCTACTTCAGATGAACGTCTGGTTGAGCTAATTCAAGACATCTCTGCTGTTGCGGGTTACCACATCACTCGTTGCAATCTGCACTATAGAGATACCAATTTCAAAAAGGGAGCAAAGCTCTATGAAATTGGTCTGATGAAGAGTCAACCTGCTAATCGTAACTGGGTTGTTAAAAAGATTGAGCTTGATAAGCATACGGACGCTTACGATGCTTGGTGTGTGGAAGAACCTGTAACGCATACCTTTACTCTTGATGGAGGCATCGTTACCGGCAACTGCTGTTTGGTTAATCTCGAAGACATTCTTCAGAATGGAACCGTCATCAATGGAACCATGATAGAAAAGCCTCACAGCTTCTCTACAGCTTGCAATATCGCTACTCAGGTTGCCGCCATCATTGCGTCCAACCAATACGGTGGTCAGACAATGTCTCTGGCCCATCTGGCTCCTTTTGTTGAAGTCAGTCGTCAGAAAATCAAGCAGGAAGCTATTGCTGATGGTTTGGCTGTCAGTCTTAATGAAGCAGCTTTGAATGAGTACATTGAGAGCCAAGTAAAGAGAGAGATTGCTCGTGGCGTACAGATGATTCAGTATCAGATCAATACTCTCAATAGCTCCAATGGTCAAACTCCCTTCATCACTATCTGGGCATATCTCAATGAAGCCAAGAACCAGCAGGAAAAGGAAGACTTGGCTCTCATCATTGAAGAAGTCTTCAAGCAGCGTATTCAGGGCGTGAAGAACGAGGTTGGTCAGTGGGTCTCTCCCGCCTTCCCCAAGATCATCTATGCCTTGGAAGAAGACAACTGCAAGAAAGGTACCGAATATTGGTGGCTTACCGAACTGGCAGCGAAGTGTACTGCCAAGCGATTAGTTCCCGACTATATCTCTGAGAAGAAGATGATTGAGCTCAAGGGAGCTTGCTTCCCTTCAATGGGTTGTCGTTCTTTCCTTTCTCCGTGGAAGGATAAGGACGGAAAGCTCAAGTTCTACGGAAGATTCAATCAAGGCGTTGTGACACTTAATCTCCCCTATATTGCTTTGCTGGCTTGGGAAGATGCGAAGATCGTTGATGAAGACATCGTAGACATCTTCTGGGATGTTCTTGATAAGTATGCTGAGATTGCTCATACCGCTCTTCAGGCTCGACATGCTCGTCTTCTCAATACGCCTGTAGAGACTTCTCCTCTTCATTGGATGCACGGAGCTATAGCAAGACTACCGAAGGGATCCAACTTCAATGAACTTCTCTTTGGTGGTTATTCAACGATTTCCCTTGGTTATGCCGGTATCTATGAAACCGTGAAGGTTCTTATTGGTCAGTCTCATACGACTCCTGATGGCAACAGACTGGCTCTTCAGATCCTCAAGAAACTGAACGACTACTGTGACAAGTGGAAAGCTGAGGAGAATATCGGGTATTCCGTCTATGGTTCTCCAATTGAATCCACTACCTACAAGTTTGCTCAGGCTATCCAAAGAAACTTCGGAACTATTCCTGACATATCAGATCATGGATATATCACTAATAGCTACCATGTAAATGTCAGAGAGAAGATTGATCCGTTCACTAAATTAAAGATTGAATCTGATTTTCAAGCTTTAAGCCAAGGTGGTTGTATCTCTTATATTGAAACAGCCAATCTTCAGAATAATATTCCTGCCGTTCTGGAAGTTATTAAGTTCATTTACGATAATATTATGTATGCTGAACTTAATACTAAGTCTGACTTCTGTCAGGTTTGCGGTTCAACAGATGAGATTAAAATTGTTGAAGACAATGGCAAACTCGTTTGGGAATGTCAGTATTGTGGTAACCGAGATCAGTCCAAAATGAATGTTACAAGACGTACGTGCGGGTACCTCGGAAGCAATTTCTGGAACCAAGGAAGAACTGAAGAGATTAAAGATCGCTACGTTCATCTTGGTGAAACAGAAAAGATGGAATTATGAGAGAAGAAATTTTAGCAATGAGCCGATGGATGACTCTTTCGGAAACTGTTCCCTATATGTGTAACGGTGATCCGTTTGATCGTATGAAGGGTGAAGCCCTTCAACTTCAGATTCGTATGACTGCTCTGATTGAACGTATGAAGAAGGACGATGATCCTCTTCTCGGGATTCAGTACAGCTATATGAAGAAGTATTTTGACGTGCTTATGGATAGAATGGAAAATATGGAAAATGTTGACTGATTGTCATATCTACGAAGTAGATAAATATGACGTTGGCAACGGTCCTGGTATAAGAACTACCGTCTGGGTTGCCGGATGTTCCCATCAATGTAAGGGTTGTCATAATCCTCAAACATGGAAATGGAACCAAGGTAAACCTTTAACGGTAGAGCTTATCGACAAAATTCTGAAGGCTTGCGAGGATCCTAAATGCTCCGGTCTGTCACTGTCAGGAGGTGATCCCTTATTTATTAAAAACAGGACAGGCATTACCGAACTCTGCAAGACCTTCAGAACCAAGTTTGGTTCTACAAAGACCATCTGGATGTGGACTGGTTATCTGTATGAGGAAGTCAAAGATCTTCCCGTCATGCAATATGTCGATGTCTTGATAGATGGAAAATTCATGCTGGATCAGAAGGATATTTCTCTTCCTTACTCTGGATCCAGAAATCAAAAGGTTATTTATTTACATGCCGATATTTGATACATGTGCTGAAACCAGCTCCTATTGTCTTCCCAAGCGCAGTACTTCATGCGCTGCCGGATATGATTTCTATGCTGCGGAAGACATTGAAATTCCTTCCTTTTGGTCATATCTCTGGAAGATGATCTGTCGAAAGGAATTTAAGCCTACGATTGTCTATACGAACATCAAGGCTAAGATGGCGAAGAATGAAGCTCTTTTGATCTTCAATCGTTCGTCCAATCCCAGTCGAGGGCTTCTTCTTGCCAATGGTGTCGGTGTCGTTGATTCCGACTACTATGGCAATGAAGATAATGACGGCAATATTGGTTTTCCCTTCTACAACATCTTCCCTTGGAAGGTGAAGATTTCTCGTGGTCAGAAGATCGGTCAAGGTGTCTTCGTTACCTTCAAGAAAACTGCTGATGATGTTGCCGAAGGTACTCGTACAGGCGGCTTTGGGTCTACAGGTAAATGAACCTGAAGCAAATTGGATTAGTTCTTGTATCCTGCGGAGTTATATACTTCGCAGGATATTTATCAGGATCTTCAGCTATAGAAACTGAGTATCAAGAAAAGATCATTGAACAGTTGATGAGAGAAAGAGCTTTGATCCAAGAGAATAAAATTAAAGAACAACGGTGGAGAGATGAAACCAGAGCATTGGAAGAAGAGTATCAAAAGAAGCTTGCTGATATTGAACATACCAATGCTGCTGTGCTTGACAGGTTGCGCAAGCAACTTGATGAACAGCGAGTTAAGTTGTCCTACTCCACCGGAACCTCCAACAAGTTTGATGAAAGAGCCAGAGAAGCCCAATTATCAGAAAGAATTAAACATCTTGCTGAATTCTCTGAGCGATGCGCTAGAAGAGCAGACCAATTGATTATTCAAGTAGAAGGTCTTCAATCTTGGGTAAAGAAGACATATTATTGATATAATTCACTTGTTTATTAACTACATAAACAAACTGACATGAAAGAAAAACCTTTTAATGAATTTCTTCTGGATCTAGTCAATTACATGATTGATCAGGAAGAACAAGAAAAGAAGGATGAAGTAAAGGAAGAAGATCTTCCTGAAGGTATGACTAAAGAAGATCTTGGTCTTACCTTTGCTGAAGTTCTTATAGCTTTTGAAGCCGAAATTGCTGAAGGTGGACCGGTCACTCTCTGGGCCCAGCATATTGATATGCCTGAGAATGTCTTCCTTACTTACAAGTATGAAGTGGGTTGGGATGAAAAGGGTAATCAGTTCATCTATCCCAATATCATCCTTGGTTCAGAAACGGAAGAAGATCCCGAGTTTGATCTTGAGAACTATCTTCTTGGTTATGGTTGGCATCTCTTCCGTCAGGAAGAAGATGAAGATGATGAGGAAAATGAAAATGGCGTGTAAGTCTAAGGGTAAGCGTCCTCCGAAGAAGTGAGGGTAATAAAAAAGGAGCCTTTCGGCTCCTTTTTTATTAGACAAGCAATAGTCCGAAGAACAATGCCGCAGGATGCATAAGCAATCCTCTGAACATCATGTCCCAAGTAAGAGAATAAGAAATATCTCCTGACAGGATCTTGGAGAGTAGATTTTCAGAAAGAGGTGTACCACCCAAGAGATTGGTAGGCAATACACTTTCCATGATTGTACCCATGATGGTTCGAGATGGATTCAGATGCATCACCATAAGAGAAGCTGCAATCATACGGTATTTATAGGTTAAAAACCAAGTAAGCCCTGTACGATTCAACCAGTCTCTGGCTCTACCGGCAAGCTGGTCATAGTCCACAAAAAGTGTAGAGACCAAGTTACGAGCAATGCTATGGTCAATAGGAACAGGACTGAACTTATTGGAATGTTCCGTAAGATACCAATACCCGGCGCACTTGGCTGCCCAGTCAGACATATTGACGATCTCGTTCATTGTCTGATAGGTCATGGAGTTCTTGGTCATCAAAATGTTACTAACAGCAGTTTTGATTTGATCTCCCTTCCCTAAGGTATCCAGCATGGCATTGAATTTTTCATCAATGACCGCTTTAGCATAGTTGGCACCTTCATATTCAGCACCTTCCGCACTGATGGTTGAGTATTCACCTTCTTTAATCAGACGATAGATAGGAAGATGTCTGATTTCCTTATCAATTTTCTTTGCTTGTTCCTGATAAGAAGCCTTCACCTTTGGATCAGTAGCATTATTTGCTTTGAACAGCAATTCTCTATGCTTCTTCACAAGTCTGTTGTACCTATTGGTAAAGACAACGGCATCGGTATAGTACTTGGCAATCATTGGAAGAGGCATACCAAAGACAAGCCACAGAAGAAGGGTATTTGAAAGGGCATTCACCAAAGGAACAACACCTGATCGAATGACAATCGTATCTCTGGCATATGAGACAACGATGTTGAGAACTTCTTCAGCGCGCCCAACTTTATAAAGAGCCTGCTTACCCAGAACAGCTTCCAAACACTTAACCATTTGCTTTTGCATGTTCTCCGGGAAGAAGAAACTGTTGTCCCAAAGATCCGTAAGCTTAGGACGAGGATACCCAAGATAGGTATTCACTTCGTCAGCTAAGAGATAGAGATGATCTCCAAAGTACTTCTTGATTTCTTGCTTGGTTCCCCAATCAAGACGAGCCAAAGCCTTCTTGATATTGGGATCTTCTAAGCGAGTTACATCAATGAAGTTCTTCTTATAGTCTTCAGGAGCATTGTTGTACGTATCCCAAGCCATCTTGACGGCTTGTTTGTTGATGTCAAGAGCAGCAAGTTCTCGGTCCTGTCTGGTCTTCATCTGAGCCATGGCTGAAAAGAAGTCCACACCATCTTCAATGAGTGCTCTGTCTTCCGGCATAACGGAACGTTCATAGCCGATAACAAAGCCTTCATCGTCATAGATGGGAATCAGTCCATTGCCTGTAGCCTCCTTATCAAAGTTCTTGTAGATGTCTTCATAAAGAGACGAGTCTTGAACAATAGTACCTTCCATTTCATTGCGTGAAAGGTTCTTATGAAGCATTCCCTTAGAGGTTTGATTGATGCCTTGGAAGAGACCTTCCTGGTATTCCTGTTCCAGAGGATGCTTACAATACATACGAAAGACCGGTTCAGAAGGATCAATGTTGGAGTTCTGGTATCGACCCAGGTTTGTATATCCCTGTTTCTCATAGAACTTAACCTGATCTCTGGTTGCGTAGACAAGTCTTCCTGTAGCACTGGCTCCCTTAGGCATCCAACCAAAGAGATAGTTGTACGGATAGTACTTGTTCTTCGTTTGAGCAACTTTTCTCTCTTCCGCTTCCATGACTTCTTTGTACTGACGAATCATGCTCAACATAGCATCCTTGTCAGTCTTAAAGAGATCCTGCATAAAGGATCTGTCGCCTTCAGTGAAGTTCTTGATAGAAAGAAGAGAAATCATTTGACCCAGAAGAGGAACAATTCCTTCCGGAGCTTCCACCATGGCTACTGAGGTTTCACCAAGAAGACGAGAAATAGCCTCGGGAGAAGTCAGAAGATTATGTCCAGCCTGACGATTGCCTGTCAGATAGTTGGCAAGCTGTCTGCATTTCTGGATGTAGAGATCACCATACTCAGAAGAAAGTTCCTTGATTTGGTTCCCTACTCTATCAATCTCAAGATCCAGTTCGCTTTCGTTGGTAAGAACCTTCTGAGCAACTTTTTCATCCAAAGTATGGATACCTGTTCTTAAGATGGTTCTATGAAGGAATCTCTTGAGATGAGTAGTAATCTTATGGTTTTTGAACTGCTTCTTAAGAAGCTCCGGATCCTCTTCAAGAGTATCCTTTCTCCATCTATCTAAGTAACCTTTGACTCGCTTGAAGGAAACTTCTACATCAGTTAAAGAAGGTGTTCTACCATAGATGTCTTTAACTAAAGAAGCCACCTTGGTACTTTGAAACTGATTTAGTCCTTTACGAATAGTTTCAGTAGTTTGGAAGTAACCAAGAATAGGATAATCATTGATGGTCTTGAACATCTCTCTTAAGTTTTCACCGAAGTCTTTATTAAAGAGAGAGGTAAGACCGGCAATACCTTCTGCAAGTATCCTGTCTACAGACTTAAAGAAGTTTTTAGTATCCAAGTCAATATCAGTACCCTTTGCCAGCTGTTCTCCTTCTTCGAGAACAACCTTTAAGGAATCAGATATTGTCTTGTTATCTGCTAATTCCTTCGTCCATTTGGTAAGAATCTCATCAGACAGATTACCTAAAGATTCTAAAGGATCTGTAATCTTAAGTTGTTTCTTAGTTGGTTCATTTATCTGAACCTTGCCAATAGCATTTGAAACACTATTTTGTGTTAGAGCCAAAGCTAAGAAGATAGCACTTTCCTTTGCTTCCGGATTGAAGGAATCTGGAAGTTCATTTGGCAAACGTTCATAGAAAGTTGAAGAACCATCCAACAACTTATAGATTGCAACTGAATCATCAAGTTCCTCCTTAGTAGCAGCAATTGGGTCAGAGATAAAACTATATTCATTCAGTTTATCCATAAGTTCTTGCTGCATTCTAAACAGTAAGTATTCATCTTTCTGGGTCATAATCCCACGAGTCATGAATGCTACTACCGCATCAGCAAAATCTTCTGGATTCTCCAAGAAATTTTTTGCATGTGAAAGAATTAACTCTCTATAAGAGAGAATCTTAGCCAGTTCTTCCTTATATGCCTGTCCGACTTTTTGTTGGGAAAGATTCTTGCCCCAATAAATGCCCTTCTGAGAAACAGTGTCGAAAAGGACTCTGGATCTGGTAATGTTTCTCAGCGCCTTAAAAAAATCTGATTTCCTAAAGAATCCCTTTCCTGGTTCCAGACTGGTTCCGGCACGAACGATATTCTTGGTAACAGATCTACGCTTTAAGCGATCATCAGGATTAATCTGCTGTTCAGCATTCACCAAGATGAGCGTATTGGTTCCCCAATAAGTGAGGAAATCAACCGGATCAGCAAAGTGCTCTCTATAGGCTTGATCAAAGGAAAGAGCTTTATCCGTTGGAGAATTCGTAACAATACGAATAAGCTTCTTCCAAGCCTTCTGAGCTGCTGTAACAACTTGTTTAACAAGATCCCAGAAGCGCTTTCTATGCTGTTCCCCATCCTTCAACTGACGTTCTGCAATGGCATTCATCAGTCTGCCATTGGTACAGATATAAGCAATGGCTTCATCCATCCGTTCAGCAGGATCTTTAATTCCGGAAAGAATTTCACGAAGTCGAACAATCTGCGGAGCAGGAGTCTTTCCTTGCCAAGCATCTTCATTCATGAAGTCTTCAAGAAGACGTTCCAGATTTTGGATGGCACTCTTCTGTTCATTCGTTAAAGAATCACTACCGTTGTAGTACATATGAAGCATGTATCCAACAGCAGCATGTGTGGCTTCATGAGCAATCAGTTCAGCGATTTCTGGTTGTCTTGCATCATAAATGGTACTTTCATCCAGAATATAGATACGAGATTCTCCGTTCTCCTGAACGTAGATGGCTTTTTGCTTAGGATTGGTGAACTTGTTTCTTACCTTGGCAGGAAGATTATTCTTGGATCCAGCAAAGAACACACGAGTATTCTCAGGAAGAATGGCTTGGATCTTGTTATAGAGAGATCTGTAGACACCCTCGGGAGTCTTGTTTTTCCCGAGAGTATCAAAGGCATTCTTAATAATGTCTCGATCAACTTCTTGCAGTGCAGGCGATTTGTTCTGTGAAAAGAAAGGTTCTTTTTCAGTAACTTCAAAAAGATCCTTTAGCTCTTTATAGATACCATCATCAGTAAGCTCAAAGTATCCGGAATTACCTTCATTACGTCCGGTAAGACGATTTAACTTTTCGACTTGTTGATCTGTAAGTTTATACTTCTTAACAATCTCAGGAATAACCTCTTCTCTGGCAAGACGATTTAAGAAGCCAACCATCATATCCTCAAAGTCTGCAAAGGCTTTAACTCCAGGAAGAGCGTTGTACTTAGCAAGAAGCTTTTCAGCCTTTGAGACAGAGATAGGATTCTTTTCCAAGTAAGCAACTTCAGGACCACTCATGTGTTGAATGGCTTTAGGAATCCTATTTAATGTTTCATGCTGGATCTCTTCATTCAAAACAACTGTAGCTAGTTCATCAAAGAGATTGCGCAGATCATAAGTAAGTTGCGCCTTGATGTCTTTATCGTTTGTTTTGTAGTCTCGACTGTGAATACGTCCACCACGAGCCTCTTTACGAAGAATGTTCATATCATCAATGAACGCCTTCGGAGAGAAGAAATCCTGGATAGAAGCATGAAGTCTCTTATAGGATTCAGTCTGTTCAGTCTTGTCTCCGCTTCGAACATCTCCGCTAAGAGTAGAACCGGAAAGAAAGTTGGCAACAGAAACAGTCACTGCTTCTATTGGATCCAGATTCTCAAGGTTCTTGTATCTCTTCTTGAGATCCTTACCTACTCGAACCAGCGTGTTCTCGACAACCTTAAAGGCAAGCTGTTTCTGTCCCAATGAAGAGGACTCATTTAACAGCGTAGCCATGGTTTCCAGGTAACCGGGTGGAACATACACACCGTCAAAGACTTTCTTGGCACCCTTAAGTCCTTCACGAGCAAGAGCTGACATGAAGTACATGATGGTGGAAGCGTCACCCATAGCCTGAACGGTAAGAGGTGAACCGGATACACCGGAAGAAATGATCTTTGAATGAGAAGGATAGATAGACAGTCCTGTCTTAGAATCCTTCACTAAAGTATTCTGATTGGTGATGTAATTTTCTTTTCGAACGAAGGCTGTGACACCGCTCGGGAAGTCATACCGAGGTGAAAACCTGTTGATAGTCTGCTGAACTTTATACAGTGCCTTCTGGGTCAGATTTCTAAAGTCTCCCCCTGCTTTGTTAAGTTCTTCCGTTTGAACACCTTGAGACACAATCGTAAGAATTTCACTGACTGTGGCAATAAGTTGAGCACCTCTCATAGCATCTTCACCCAGCACTTCAGTCACAGCTGAATGAGCAGGTTCACCAAAGACAGGAATGAAAAGCTCTGTCAAGTGATCAATACCTGAAGGAGTCACTGTGAAGTTACGAATAGAGTCTTCTTCAATGAACTCATGCTCTTCCTTGTCATAGTGACCAATCATCCCTCCTTGAGATTCAGCCTCACTGTCAATAGCCTCAGGAGCAGGATAGTTAGGAACAAGATGCTTTACTTCACTGGCAGGGATACTGTCTCTAACAGAGAAAGCTCCTGTTCTTTTGTTATATGCAAAACGGAAGAGTTCTTTTAAGAGCTTAAGTTCTTCATTAACAGTCTTCTTCGATCTGCCATAAGCAATATCTTTAAGATCATTAGAAATATTCTGGTAGATGTCTGTTAAGAGCTGATCAACTAAGTTTCTACTGGATCCAGTAACAGCAGAACCATATGGAATGATGGTTGTAAGTACCTTAGACAGTTCTCTGTCAAAAGTAAGAGGATCACTGGTCTTAGCAAGACTAGCAGTTAAAACTTCTGTCTTACCGCTGGCAGCAGAGTAAGTTAACTTAATCGGATTAAAGGAAACCTTTCCTCTAAGACGATAGATCTCAATGATGTGATGAAGAACTGTAAGAAAGTGTTTTGCTTGTGCCTTCTCCGCAGCAGTCTTTTTACCTTTTAAGGTATTGATGGCATTCATCATGCGAAGCTTAATCTTTTCAGGAATAGCTTCTTTAGCCACTTCACTATGCAAGTCATTACCGCCGGTACCCAAAACCTTACTAGCTAACGAATCTGCCGTAGAAGCTCCTTGAGTAGTAGCGTTGACGCCATAGAAGTTACCGGTTTTATAGGAAGTCTTCGCCCAGCGACGAGTAAAAGCTCCCATAGAAGAACCAAGGAAGGTATTGATGTTTGATGGACCGTCACTCTTACCGTCAATTTCCAAGGTTAAGTTGGAATGGAAGTTTCCATGATCGACCTCTGAAGCGTTCAAATAACGAACCACTTCGACCAAGCCATTGATGCCGTAAATGTCATTGACTTGTAAGCCGATATCCTGCTTATTGGCAGCATCCATGACCTGCTGAACAATCTCGTCATAAGCGATGTATTCATTGCCCTTCTTTCGCAATTCAGGGGCAACACCCTGGATCATCTGGTAGAAGTCGGCAAAGTCTTCGGTCTTTAGGAGACTCTTGACATGCTCAATAAAGGCATCAGCTTGTTTAAGAGATTCCTTAACAGACTTATCGCTAACCTTGGCTCCCAATGACTGAGCAAGAGCAAGTTTCCAGTCGGAAAGGACATTCTCGTCCTTTAGATTGATATTTGGATTGTCTGCATAACTGATGGCAACACGGAGAATTTTGTTTCCTTGAGGTGTAGCAGCACCAATCTGCATCACACGACCACTACGAACTGCGGCATTGTCATAGAAGACAGGAACATCTTCGACATTTCGATTGGTAGCCTCACCAACAATCGCAATTTCTTCCAGCTGTTCAAAAGCAAGACGAGCATTGATCTGTCTGCCCATCTCGCTTTCATAAGTATTACCGTTGTACAACCCTCGATTAGAATCATTGGCTCCACCAATACCTAAGAATGGAGCATATGGAGCAACGTTTCGTTCTTCATAGTCAGCAGGATGCCCGGCAATACGGAAAAGATTGAAAAGCGGTCTGTCTACTCGCCCTTCCACCATATTCTCTCTACGAATGTTGGCTACAGCAGCAGGACGCAATCTTGCATTGATATGCAACATGTAGGGCACAGCTTCAAAGGCTCTGTCTGACCAGGTGTTCTTATAGTTTGGATCCAGAAGGGCTTCAAGAATATCTCCCTTGGCTCTAAATAGATCCTTATATGCCTTATCAACACTGACACCCTTGATGCTTTCACCTGATTCGGTACCGTCGTCCATCTTGATCGGGAAGTCCCGAACATGAAGAGCACCTTGATTAATCAAAGCTCTTGCTGTTCTGAGAGCCAGGAAGCCAAGAATTTCACTGTACTCCTTCTCGGTTGCATCGTTGCTAATAGCTACTCCAAGCATCTTACGGATACTTGTCATAATGGTCTGAGTTGCCATTGGTTCAATAACCTGAGAAAGAATGTTCTCACCCAAGGCTGCCCAGAGAGTCTCCGGATCATAACCATACCTCTGCATTTCGGTTTCATTCAGCATATGAGGAATGTCACCGAGTCTGGCTAAAGACTGAATACTGGCAAGCAGACAGATTTCCGGAATATTTTTCTTAAACTTTTCAAGAATCTTTGAGTTAGTTTTTTCGAAAAAGTCTTTAACTGCTTGAGGAGTATCCTCATCAAACTCAAGAGAAAAATTGCTGTAGAAGAAAGGTGCAAAGGTACCCTTGGGATTAGTCATTCCCATAATCTGATCTGCCAAGGACCCATGCTTCATCAGGTAGTTAATTTCTTCATCCGGAGAAGAAACCTTTCCATTAAAGAAAGAGTCTGTGTTCTGATCCAGAGGAGAATGCTTTCTACGGATTCTTTTGCCTTTTTTATCTACTTCTTCTCTTGTATAGAGCTTTTCCGTGATGATGGCAGAGTTGGTAAATTTGTTCTCTCTGAAGAGGTTTTTAACGTTATTAGGATCTTTGATGAAGTCTCTGAGAGCCTGAACAGGAGATTCAGCATCCCACAAAAGAAGAGGACGCTTAACAGGAACAATGAGAGAAGACAGAAACTCTCCCATAACTTCCTTAAAACGCTGTATTACATTTGCGGGAGCATAAGGTTTTGCTTGTCTATCCGTTGAATCCCAGAAGTACCCTTGTTTCTCAAGAAGAGTAGGATCCAGTGTCTCAGCATGACGAGTAGGAGCAAAACCAAGACCTCTTTCAAGAGCTTGTCTTACAATGTCTCGTTTCTCTTCTTGAGTAGTTCCTTCCCAGTTATAAGTATCACGCTCATCTTCTGTGAGAGGAATATTTACACCATTCCCATAGATAATGCCATTATTTACTTCTACTGGAGCCACTCTATTATCGCTAAGCTTTACATTAAACACATCCCCAGTAGAACGAGCCAAAGCTTTATTTATTCTCTGTTGTGCTGCTGTACTGTCTTCTGTAGAAGCATTTTGGTTCAACAGGGTATTTGCTATTTCCTTGGGAACCTTAAAAGTTTTCCCATTGCGTTCAATATAGATATCGCCATTCTTTCTATAGCTGAATGCTTTACTGCCATCACTGGCCAAACCTGCCTCTTGTTCAGGATTTGCTTTAATTTCTTCAGAAGCTACTTGTTCAAAGCTTTCAGTGAAACCAACAGCATCGAAATCTTTATCTGTAAAACCTGCAACTTCTGTAATAGAAATTGGATTATTAGATGTTTGAGCAGAAAACTGAGACTGTTCTGTCGTAGGTTCTGCCGTAGAAGTTTCTTCGGAAGATTCAGTAGCAATAGATTTATTCTCCTGGTTCAAAGGAACAGAAGTATTTTCTGTTAAAGGAGAAGCAGAAGAAATGGTACTTGTTGTAGTCTTAGAAGTATCAGCAGTTGTTCCTTGCGCTACTGAAGAAGCATTAACGGTCGAAGTACCAGGGGCAACAGGAGAAATTCTTGAGGTGTTAGCTGTATTTCTATTGGCCGTAGTCTTATCTGACACATTTTTGTTACGGTCAAACAATAAATTCAGCCCTCTCTGGATAGTAGAGTTTTTAGAAGAAAATCCTCTTAACTGAACTTGATCTCCCTTGGGTCGCTTAAAAAATTCTTTCTTAGCACGATCAAGATTGGTTGTAGCCAAGGAAGAGAAATACTGCGCTTCACCTAATAATTCAGTCTCATCAAGAGGTGTACCAGATTTGTGATTAGCACGTTGAGTTGTAATCATGTCGTGCAAGAACCATTGAACACCTCGTTCAAATTCATTCAGAGACTTTAAAGTATTTTCTTTTGTCTTCTTGAGTTCAGCCTTACCGTCGTCAGGGGTAGCTGAAACAATTTCTTTGTCTCTTTGAATCTGATCCAAGATGTTGACTGCATCATCTGAAGTAATTGCATATCCATTGTTATTGGGTCTTCTCTTGAAGATGGCTTCGTTATAACCGGGAAGGTCTCCAATGATCGCAGTTAAGTTTCTATCCTGTGTGCTCCCCTGCACGATAGGAGGCATGGTATTTCCAGCCGCTTCAACAGCACGCTGTGCGGCATCAACAGAAGCTGTAGCTCTTTGTTCAATCTTACCGATGCTGTTGGATCTTGAATCCCAAGCACGTCGAGCAACACCGGCAATACCGCTACCAACTTCTCCGATGGCATCAATAGCAGATTGAGGAGCCATTTGAAGACCTGTAACACCGAGACCGCCAACAAGACCTTCAGCCGCACTTTGACCAAGATCTTCAACAACATTCTTACGAGCATCAAGGAAGTCTTTAGTCGCAACGTTCTGGTGATATTGAGTAGCACCTTCGGTGATGGTTTCTTCCAGTGGTTCAGTAAGACCTTCGCCAAGACGTTGTGTCCAGCGTCCGCTACGTTCAAATGGTTTAGCCAATTTGGCTGTCATAGCGCCTGTAATGGCGGCTGTAGCAGCTGTACGAATACCAGCCTGTTCAGCGGCGGCAAAAGCCATGTCTCTTCTGGCTTGCTCTTGCGCCTGTGGTTGAGGAATACCTTGCTTCATTAACTCTGTAACACGAGAGTTAAATTCAGGGGAATGATCTATCAAGGTAGTGATAGGCGTACTAAGCCCTTCTTGGAGTTGTTGTGCATAAGCACCACCACCTTCAACAGCACCTGATGCCGCCATCCAAGGAGCGCTCTTAGCAAGATATTGTGTAAATTTATTGGAAGCATCGGCAACATCAACAGCCGTATCAACTGCATCCGGAACAGTCTTAGCCGCAACAGCCTTTAAGCCTTTAGCCGCTGCACCAATACCGGCAGAAGCAATCCAAGACGGAACCATGGAACCAAGAGCTTGAGATCCCATGTTAAGAAGCATTCCGCCGTCTTCCAGAATATTGCCTGCCCCACCAAAGAAGTTTCGGGCAATATGACGAGCATTAGCTACAACTTCAGAAGTGCCATTAGCAAGATCCTCTCTACGCTGACGATCTGTTCTATTCTTTAATGCTTGCTGTCTGGCAGCATAGGCTCGCTTTTGAGCATCCTGTGCAGAAGAAGCCCAACTATCGGCTCCTTCATAAATAGCTTGCGAACCACTGGATAACCATTCAGCGAGTTCTTTAGATTTTTCACTACCGAGCGCACCACCAACACCTGCAAGACCGGCGAAGAGATCGACTGTACCGCCAAAAGCACCGGCACCAAGATTGATCATGGAATCTTGAATTGCTTCTCCAAGAGAACGAGCAGCTGCTGCTCCTTCAGCGGAAGCTTGCTTACCTAAAGCTGCGGCTTGCTGTGTATAGGCATTAAAAAGAGCATCTCCATACTTCTCTCTAAAAGTAATTGGAGAATTTTTATATTCTTCATTCATCTGCTCTTCAGTAGCAGTGACATCTTCGCCAACACCAGCGGTAAAAAGAGGATTCTCTGTATAAATATTTGTATTAGGCATAAAACAAAAAGCCATTAAACATGTTTAATGGCTTAATTCTAAAAGGTTTTATGGGATATTGTTAGTTTACTTATTCTTTCCTTGCATCTGAGTCTGAGGCAAATATTCCATATAGTTTTCAATTTGTCTAAGAGTTGTACCAAGCGAAGCAAGATTTCTAGTCTCTTTAGCCGCTCTAGCAGTCATAATTTCTTGGATGTCTTCTGGACTAAGTTCTCCTATCTTTTCCATAAGAATAGAATCATTCACAGCCTTTTTCATTGCAGAAATTGCTGAGGAAGGAGCACTACTATTTGCCTCTAAGTTAGCCCAAAGAGGTGTTAAGATAGACGACATTGTTGCTAAATTATTAGCGCCAGGAGTATATTCTCTCAGCTGCTTTTCAAGCATACTAATGTCAGTCTTGCTTGGATCACTTCTAAATGGAACATAAGACAACAGCGCATTTTCAAGTCCTCTCCTGATTAATCCAGGAATGAGGTACATATTTAAGTTTTCATTGTTGGCGGTATCCAGCAGTCTACGATAGATCCCATTGATGTAGTTACTAAATTCATCTGCCGATTCTCCCTCATATCCTCTATCTTTAATGGTTTGTGATAACCAAGACTGGAAGTTTTCTTCAGGAGAAGTAGTAAGATCTTTAGAGGTCAACCCATAGAAAGCTAAAGTATTATCAAATCTTCTCTTGCTTTCTTGTGCTTTGACGATATCAGTAAGAAGAGATTGCGCTTCTGACTGAACAGAATCAACATTTGCACTTGAGTAGTTGCCTAAGAGGTTTACCTCTCCATTGAGAGCTCCTGCGATTAATTTATAAGCATCGGGATTTGCCTCAACTCTGGCTTTATTATCTCTCCACCATATAGGAGCAGATTCAGGACCGTATTGATTAATGTATCGTTGGAACTCAGCGAACAAGGTATTAGCTTGATCTTGACGATTCAAACGAAAGATTCTATCTGCTTCTTTTGCTTGTTCACGCTCTTCCACAGATTGATCAATCAATGAAGATCTGATTTTATCTGCTCTATTTTGAAAGTCTTCACTACCGGTAATTCTTGCTTCCAAACCCTTAATTGCTTCTGTAGGATCCTGCCCAGCTTCTCTTCTACGATAGAAAGCATCAATCGTATTGTTGAGTGCTTCTTGTTCCTGAGCTTGAATATATCTGTCATAGTTAGAATCAAGAATCTTTCTAACCTCTTCCCAAGGATTATGAAGAGCTTGGTTAGACAAAACATCAAGAAGATTCTTACCAGCAGGTTGTGATTGATCGGTTACCTGACCGATCTCTGTAGGCATGATCATCGGCATATTACTTACCTGCTAAAACGTTGTACTTTTCAAGAGCATTCTTCTGGCTATTGAATGCACCATTCAAGCCGATGTTGCTGGCAGCATTGTTGAGCTGTTCAACAGCAGCATTAAGGTTCTGAGCTCTCTCAGCACCTGCATTGGGATTGAAAGCATTCAACCCTTCGAGCTGGAACAAAGACTGATTAAGGAAATTTGTCCCTTGGTTCATGAAGTTGGACTGAGACATGCTCTTAGAGAAGGCAAATTGCTTTCTAGCCTCTTCAAGCTGATCTTCCCATTGCTTGTTCTGATTCCAAAGACCAAGAAGACCAAGACCTGCATTAAGACCAATCTGCGCAGGAGTGGTAGCGTTCTCTCCTTGACCGATGGTTTTGAACCAGAAGGATGGTTCTTCTTGAGGATTAGCTGCTGAAGTTCCAGTACCATCTGATCCGCCAAAGCCAAAGAAATTAAGGATACCGTTTCCTATAGAACTAAGATTTGCGCCAATGTTATCCCACCAATTAGGACCCTCACCATTAGCGTTTAATCCGCTCATGGTATAAGCATTATCAAGATTAATTCCGCCGTTAGAATTGTAATAAGCCATAAATCTATTCCGTATAAGTACCTATATTATATTTTTAAGCTGTAAACGAGACAAACTCCTTGTTGTAGTGAAGTTCATCAGGAGTGAATCCTTGCAAGGTAAGCTTGCTTTCCGTGAATGTTGGAACACTCTGGATCACTGAATCACAGAAGGAAGAACCAGAAGCAGTAGTGATAGACAAGAAGTCATCAGGAGTCATGCCAATCATCATGTCTGGGAACTGCATCAACATACGCCCCAAGTTGCTCTGGATCTTACATACAAACTCTGCTGTAGTAACAGAATCTTGTTGAGCATTTAAGATCATCAAGAGATTATTGGCTGTAGCCATTCTATTGTTGAACTCTTGATAATCATTCTCCAGGTTCTGCATCTTTTTCATATTGATCTGATCAACAGCAGCACCTAAGAGTTTGGTATATGTAAAGGGATTTTCAAGAACTTCTACCTTAAAGAGATCTCCAAGATCTAAATTCTCAAAGGCTTTTTCAAGGCTAAATTCTCCAGGGCTCTTTAATCCTGCTCCTTCTGATTTAACCTCTATAAGTCCTATGTCTTTAAGGAAGTCTCCTGCAATTTCCATTGCTCCTGCGGCAAGACCTCCTACAGCACCTGCTTTGAGAGCATCTCCAAAATCTCCTCCTTTGGCAAAGGATGAACCAAAGGAAGTAATGAACCCTTGAGCCATAGCGCCTGCAACGGTTCCAGCTGAAGCGCTGACAGCTGATCCAACTGATGCACCAACACCTGCCATTGCACCGGCAATCAAACCGCCCTTCAAGGCATCGGAAAGGCTTCCACCGGCATTCAGGATCTCAGCCGCCGTAATTGTGAAGACGATACCTGCCGCAATAAGAGTACCGAATACAGGAATGCAGGCAACGATACGGCAGATAACTGCAACAATGATTGTCTTAAAGATGTTGTAGAGAGCCGTACCAAGAGCTTCACCAAAGACAAGTTGGAATGTCTTGAGCGCCAGTTCCAACAGTTTTGCTGTAGTGAAGATGGTAAACAGTGTGGCTGATATGGCAAAGATCAGGCCGTCAAGTATCGGTACGATTGGAGCAAGAACCATACCGAGGAAGCTGACGAACATTCCCATAAAGCCATCTTGGTACCACTTGATCTTCTTTTTGACCCAGCAGTTAAAGATCAAATACAGGGAGCCATAGGCGATATCCAGCTGAGTAACAGCACCACATTCCATGAATGTTGACCATTCCAAAGGAACGATCATGGTGTTATTGAAGTCTCCTTGGGCTGTAATGTATTGAAGAGTGAATTGATGATATTCACCCGGAGCAGAAGGAAAGTCGTATTGAAAGTTATGTGTAATGCTCTTTACTTCAGCAGCATCCACATGAGCTGCATGAGCGTCGATGTAAATAGACTTTCCGTGGTAAACAAGATTTCTTTCACCCAAGTCTACAAAGACAACGAATCTCCAACGATTTTGGGATCTCTGATTGCAGAAGAAGGTTAAGTTGTAGTCAATCTCATGCCATACCGTTTCCATAACAACATGGCATTCGTCTTCGTTACAGCTGACAATGACATTGCCTTCACTGTCTCTCTTTGGTTCCTGAGTAGACCACCTATGTGTAAAGGCACCGGATAAAACTCCGTAATCACCCGGTTTGGCATCAGGTTTGAACTGTCCGTTGGCTTCAAAATAATCCGATCCGCCCCATTGGTAAGTAAGATTCAGATTGGAACTTGGACAGTTGATAACGAAACTTCGATAGAACTGAGAAGCAGAAGAACTGTTATAAAACCTTGTGAACACATCGGTAAAGAAGTTACCCATGTAGTTCTGTCCGGCACTCAGATCCTTAGGAATGAATCTTTCGTCTGTTGCTCCTTGGCTCAGAGCAAAGTTTGTATGGAGATTAAAGAAGAACTCATAAAGATACTTGGTATCAGCAGGCCAAGTGGATCCAATGGCAACACCAAGAATCAGAGTGATGTAGTCCACATCTCCCATGCTTCCTGATGTCATGCCTTCTACAAGCATTTCTTGCAGACGTACGTAAGCAGGATCTTCTTCTTTTCTACCAAAGACTTCCAAGTAATCTAGAGCCGCAGAGATCTTATCTGCCGCATCTCCACCATACCAAGAAGTATTGGTTCTGATCGGGACTACCGGAAAGAAGGTATAAGCTCCTTGGATCCCGTTGTTTCTAATGATGGTATCCAGAGCTGAGTTACCCGTACCTTCTTGGTAGTGGTAATAACCGTATTTGTAGTTGATGGTAACGACTGTAGTACTCTCTCCTCCTTCTTCTTCAGGAGGAGTGATTTCTTCTGTCTCAAACACATATGAGTAGCTGATTTCCAAGAATCGAGTACTCATTGAGTACTGAGGAAGAGAACCTTGAATGGTTCTGCCGTCAGACCATTTGGCTACGATAGTATGATCATCCGGGTATTCGAGTTCGTAGTCAATGTCTGAATCCTGATAGACCCAGTGAGCCTTACCTTGTTGTGTAGCCAGGTACTTGATCCAGAAGTCTTCTGAGAAGAACGCTAAATTTGATGAATAAACAGTAAGAGATGCTCCTTCGGGAATGGAAACCACATCCTTAATGGCATCTCTTACTTCATTATTGTTTATTCGAGCGTCTCCATAGAATACCCCGTTCATGGTGCCGAAGGTATCGGAGTACTTATTCTTTCCCCACCAACGAAGAAAACCACGATAGTTCTGAAGTTTAGAAATATCGTAGTAGTTTCGCATATATTCCGAATATTCAATACTTGAGTTGGCTGTGTAGTCCAACATAGCCGACTCGTATTGATTGACTCTCTTCTTTGGATCAAAGATCGGAAAGTTTGATGACGAAACGTAGTACTTCGTCTTAGAGGAAAAGAAACCCATTAGACGTTATTCTTCAAAGAAGTCTGAAGATTGGTGATAGCCGTATTGATACCGGCGGCATCCAAGCCTGTACCGTCAACCGTAGCCGTACTCATTGAAAGCTGTGTAGCAAAGGAGTCTGCAAAGATCTTGGCTCCCTTGATAACATGGTCATTCTTAAAGGCTTGAACCTGTTGCTTTAACAACTTATTCTGGTTCCCTGTATAACCTTCAACCGGAGTCGTACCGTCAAGACGAGTATCAGAAACCTGAGCATGAGCTTGTTCTGTCTGCTCGACCAGCAGTTCTTTCTGTTGAATCTGAACATCTGTTTGAGCTTCCACCAATCCGGTTTGCTGAATCGTAAGATCAGTTTGCTTATCTGTAGCACCAAGTTTGATAACTTCGGTAGCGTACTGAGCTTTTACAAGATTAGCTTGAGACTGAGCAATGGCAAGCTTTACCTTGGCTGTGTAGGCATCAATATTCGAAGCAAGAGCTTTAGCCTGAGTGCCCAGAGCGGCGTAATAAGCATTGTCTTTACCAAGCAGGAACTGAACAGCTTGCTGTAAAGCTTCCTGCATCATGGCAATGTAAGCCTTGGTGTATTCAGCCCCTGTAATTCGACCGGCTTCATATTCTTCCTTGAGGTGAACCTTCAAGGCTGTCATGATCTGGTCAAAACAGCCTTCACCATCTACCTTACGTTCAGTAAGAAGGCCAATAGTTAATTGGTCAGGTACGCGCTGAAGAGCATCAGCAAGCCCAGGAGGAATAGAGAAGGCAGGATCATCAAAATCCACACTAGGGACAGTAAAGTCCAAGCCTTTTGTGATGTTCTCAAGGATTTGAAGGGAATTTTCATCAATCGTCATGGTTATTTAGCCAGTAAGTAGCCAAGTCCACCTGCGGCAAGAAGAGGCAAGAGATCATTGATATGGCTAAGGAAGTTGATATTTAAGTCATTTGAACCAGAGTTAGAAGTATTCACCTTATTCGGAATCTCTTCTGAAGAAGGAACATTTACTTTTGTGGCAGTAGTCGTAGCTTTCTTCTTAGCAGTACCCCTGGATCTTTTGGGAATACTTGTTCCTTGAATGGTGGCATCACCTGTTTTAGCTGTGACTTTCTTTACTTTTGGAGACTCCACAGCTTCAACTACTTCCGGAGGAGCAGGAGGAGGATTCTGAACATTCACAATCTCTTTGTAAGTGTTCAGGGGATTCCAATAACCACCGTAAGGACCTGAAATCTGGTAGAAAGATGGTGATAAGCTTTGAGGTTCAGCTGTTACTGTTCTTTCAACTGGTTCGGGTTGGGCTGAAGTATTTTGGACTTGAATTTCAGCAGGAGCATTAGCAGGCATTTGTGTTGTAGGTTTTTGGTTCAAACCTAAAAAACGAGCAAGACGAGCAATCTGATCTCCTGTAACTCTAAGACTGCTATTAGTATTTGTATCATTCAGCTTGCCATGAAGGGTAACTTCTGAAAAAGGCATACTAAAAGAAGAAACAGTAGCAGGACTTTTTCTTAAATACTCAGTTAAAGCTGTAGGATCAGCACCACCACTGGCGTAAATGCTATCAAGAATATTAGGCATACGTATGTTTATAAATAAAAAAGGTTCTATTAGTTAACCAATAGAACCATTATCTGTTCAGATCAATTTTTAATCAATTCTATTGCCTGCCTGTTGAGCTCTGGCGAGTTCTTCCAGTTCTTCAGGAGTAAGGTCGGGAAGCACTTCAATACTGAACTCAGGAACATAAGACGTATGAACAAATGTCTTACCCTTCTCTTCACGAGTTTCAATATTGAGGAATGTCTTGTCCTTTAAGAGACGATAAATACAGAATGGAACGTGATAACCGTTCTGATAGAACCGAGCATCATAGGGAACAAACTTCTTCACTGTACCAAGATAAGCATTGGCAATGGTAAAGATTTCACCTCTCCAAGCCTTTTTAGCCGGATTCATACAAGTAAGACGAATACGAACCAGCTTAAGCTGTTCTTCCTGAACCTTCTTACGAAGAGCAGCCTTATCAAGAACCGATTCCTTACCAAGGGTAGCTTCTTCCAGCTTTTCATTCACCTTGGTTCTGAGAGTATCCAAACCAATATTGTTTGAATACTTGATACCAAGAACATCAGCACGTTGCTTTAAGAGAGCAAGTTCTTCAGCATAATCCGAAGAAACAGTTTTCTTTTCATCCATAGTAAATCCTTGTTGTTATCTTGTTCACTCTAACGAGAACATAAAAAAATAGGAACGTTGTTTAATACAACGTTCCTATTATATTCAATTAACTAATAACAGTTAATTATTCCGGAGCAACCGTGTACATAACACAGATGCGTTCAGGTCTCTTGCAGAGGAAGCCATAGTAGAACTTCAGACTTGAAAACCCGGTTTCACCATACGGATCATCATACGTAGCCGTTTCTCTACCCGGAACCTTCGTAATGATCGAGAACTTACCGTCACGAGCTGAACTCATCTGGAAGCCGATGGTGTTGAAGGATTCCGAACCGACCACAAGGATCGGGAAGATGGAGTACTTACCGTCCTTTTCACGATAACCAGGATTGGTCGTAACAGCCTTACCTTCACCTTCCCAAGCAAGCATTTCAGGAACCTGAATGAAGCGGAAGTGACCGATTGAACCAATTTCACCATGGAGGACATTACCAGCATCGGCATACTGTTGAACAGGAATCCAGACCTTGTTGCCGAACTTGTCCTGCATGTCTTCGAGGAGCGGAACAACTGCTGACGAAACATAGGCGATACGAGCCGAATTGATCGTCTTCGTATCAATATTGCGGGAACCAGAGATGTACTTGGTGTTTCTCGGACAACGGTTTTCATCAAGGATCTGATCCGCCTTACGAAGCGTTTCATAGTCGATGATTGTGGCACCGGCACCTTCACCCGTCACATCAGTCTTAGCGGCAGCAGTACCCGGATAAACCTGAACACCCGCAGATTCGAGAAGGTCGATCTGAAGCATGGCTTCCTGCATCTGAACCATACCGTTCATGAGTTCACGCGAGAGATGGCCACGGAGTTCTGAATCCGAATCAAATTCCATTGATTCACGTGACCATTCATAGAACACGCCGAACTTGTTAAAGGTACCTTCAAGTTCCACACGAGAGAAACCGACACGGTTCACACGACCACCATTTTCACCGACGACAGGAAGCTTGTCCTTGATCGTACCAATATCACGTGACGAACCATAGAGATTACCCTTGTCATACTTGGCACCTGAAGCATCAAGACCCTGGTCATTCACGTTTCGATCATCCAGAAGCGGAATGTAGTGGTAAAGCTTGATCTTCTTGCCAAAGTGCTTCGGCATACCAACCGAGTCGGCAAGAGGAGTGAAATACGATTCCTTACGAGCATCCGCAAGAGACTTACGGAGCCAGTAGAACGTATTCATCTGATTAGAGTTAGAAGAGTAGTCAATAGATGACTTCCCGTTATTTGTACCGTCCGTATAATTCGGATCGTAGTTTAAGCCTGTAAAAGCCATTTAGTTTATTTCCTTATGCGTAGTTTGCAAATTGCTTTTCAAATTCCTCATCGCTAAGCGAGAAGGGATCAACAAATGTAGAAGCAGCTTTGCGAGATCTACCTGAAGGAGCAGCGCTCTTCGCTTGAGCGCTATTAGTATTCACTTCCTGGTTCAATGTCCCTCTAGGTAAATTCGCTACAGCTTGTTGTTGCTGTTGCTGCGTCCGTAACCGTTGCAGACAGTAATCCGCAACTGTTGTGTAAGCCTGTAAGAACGGAATGTTGTCGGGTAAAGCACCAAGCATCTTCTGGTGTTGCATCTCCTTCATAACAAAGTCGTAGACACCATTCATACGTTGCTCATGAAGAGTCGCCAAGATACTGGGATCCTTCCCAATTTCACTCAGACTAGCTTGATCCCACCCCCTAGCGAGATTGACGGTCTGCAAACCTTCAGGAGTAGAGGTCAACTCATCCAGAGTAGTCTGCAACTGCATCTCCGCATCGGAAACAGTGTGATTGCCGGGAACATAATTCTGCTCACCATAAATATCCAAATCCATTGGATCCAGCTTACTGTCTTTGATGAGCTTCTTAATCGCCTCAGGATTCCCCTGAGACAAATCAATCAAGTAGTTCAGCTTGTCATCGTCAAGAAGGTTGGCTTTCTGAAGCATCTGAACCTTCTTACGATAGGGAGCCAAGGTCTGCATCTTCTGCGTATAGTTGGCACCCATCTGCATAAGCTTGACTACTTCTTGAGGAGATCTGAGCTGAACGGTACCTCCATTCGCCTTGAATGGAGACATAACCTGTTCATAGAAGCCCTTGTAGTCAATCTCAGGCTGTTCAACCTGCTGAGGAGCTTCTTCCTCTTCAGATTCTTCCTCTTCCTCTTCTTCAGAGGATTCTTGAGAAGAAGCTTCTTCAGATTCTTCCTGCTGTTCCGATTCAGGAACTTCTTTAGGAGCTTCTTCTTTAGGTTCTTCATCCTCGATGGCGGGAGGTTCCATATCGAGAATTTCTTCATCGCTCATGGCTTCAAGATTCTTCTCAGACATTATTCATCCTCCCCTTTGGTTTCCAATTCAAGAATGGCGTCTTGAACATCTGCAATGTCTTCACGAGCAATATTGGCATTTCGCAAAATGGTATAAAGATAATTTGTAAGCGCAGCACTGGCTTTAGCCATGTTATTGGCTAACTCTCTTTGTTCCTGCTGAAGCTTTTCACAAACAGCAAGACTCATACAACGCTTCATCTCTTCATCACAAAAACCTTTAACAATAATCTCGTTGAAGTCATTGTTTAACTTCAAACGCTCAACTTGTTCACCGAGAGCTACAACTTTCTTCAGTGAGGCCAAGTGTTCACGAAGTTCATTTAAGTCAGACATTAATTATTCCTATAGAATGATTATAAAAACACAATGATTATAATCAAATTTAACTATTTAACGCTGCATTCTTTAACTGATCTGTCATCAGATTAAAACCAAACATGGCGTCAATATCAGGTCTTTGTTCGCCTTCCTTAAGCGGTTTACCAAGAGACTTAACAATTTCAAGATCCTGGTTCCCTCTAGCCTGAGCCTGCATCTTCTGAAGTTCTCTGATGTGCTTGGTTCCATCAACTTCCATTTGAGTATCAAGAGCCAAGGCTTGAGCTTCAAGAGAAGCTTTAGCGGCTTGAGCTTTAACCAATTCAGTATCCGCTCTGGTCTTTTCAATTTGATCCGGCAGAGTAAGTTGAGCCTGCACAACCTTTGTCTGAGCATCAATCGCCTTGGTTTGAGCATCAGCACCAAGCTTCTGAGCATTGGCTTGGTTCTCAAGAATTTCAGATTGAAGCTTCTGGTTCTGAAGTTGAAGCTGTTGCAACTGAAGCTGTTGCATCTGTTGCTGGAACTGAACCTGTTGTGGATCAGGTTGCCAAGTTCTTAACTTCTCGGCGAGTTCAGGCATTCTCTTCAGATCGGCAATCTCGGCAAGAATCATCATGGAAATGGATTGATCCATGGTATTGCCAATGGTTTGGAGAAGGAATGCAAGATTCTCTGATTTGGCGTTATCTTCTTCAGCCGTAGCAATATCGACATCAAGATCGAAATTCCCTCTAAGGTCTTCTCTCTTGATGGAAACGTATTTGCGATTGGTGACTCTGATGGTTTCTTCTTCAGAGAGGAAGACGGCATTCATGGCAATGATCTTGTTGCCGATCTCCTGAATACCTTTGGCAAGTCTTCTGAGGATTGCCATTTCTCTCTTTGAAGCAGCATCCAGAACACCTCGAATAGCCGTAGCAACTTTAGTGTTATAGGCATCCCCAGCTAAACCACCTGAGAAGGCTTTAACACCTGTAAGAGCCTCTGCTTCCTGGTTCTGAAGCTGAAGCATGAGCATCGCAGACTGAGGAAGCTCTGGATACTGATGTTCAACGAAAGCGGCTTGAGGAGGCATGGAAGGATTAAATTCATAATCCTCACCACTCATGAATTTGCGTCTATTGACTGGATCAAGGAATCCCTTGGCAAAGCCTTGTTGAGCATTGGCTGAACGCCCCAAAGAATCAATCATGCCTCTGGTAACGGCACCAAGGATTCTTTGGTTATCTCCAAGGAGTTCAGCATCTGGTTCACCATATAAACCTCTGAGCTGAGGCAGATAAGGAACCACAACATAGGGAAGCTTTCTATCAGGGAAAGGATTTTCTTCCAGTCTGATGAGGGTATTCTTGACCCAGGTGGCAACAATGGGAACTAAAGTACCATTGTCATGAATATCGTAGTAACCCCAATACTCATAGGCTACACACTTCTTTCTTGAGACATCTTTGAAATTGAAATCATCAGGTGTCTGTGTAGCATGATCGGGATCTTCTGAGATACCGACATCTTCCCAGTTGATCTCTTCAAGATGACTGTATCTTCCATCCTTCTGTAACTCGGCATAGCTGGTTTCGAAGGATTCGATGATGAAGTAAGCCTTCTCAAAATCACCATTGCAGGAAGGGTCTATATAGATGTTTCTTGGATCCAGAACTTCAACATAAGGATGATTGCAGATAATCTCTTCATCCTCAACGTTCTGCATCCCAATGACTTGACCAACAACAGGAACATTGACCTGACCCGAAGACATCAACTGAACACCGTATTGAATCTCCGGAGCTACAGTATCCTTGAATGTTCTTGGATCCTTCTGAGCAAGCTCCATAGCCTGCTGAAGTATCTGTACTGTTTGCTGGTCTTGAACCAACACGGCTTGGAAGACTGGTTCTTGTCTAAGGATCGGTTTAGTCTCTCTGCACCAAGAGAGCTTCACAATGCCGGTGCCTTCATTGACGATAGCTCTGACGTAATCATCAATGAACTTGACTCTGTTGAGTTTTGTTTGAAACTGCCAGTTCAGAAGCAGTTCGTTCTGTTTGGCAGCCTCAGAGTCTTCAAAAGTTCTCGGAGTAACCGAGAACACTTTATATGAACCGAGGAACGGTTCTGACAAAGCGGAGTATCTCCACTCCGCTTGTCTTCGAACCAGCTTAGGCTGTACAGAGGATCTGCCTCTGACAGTTCTAGGTCTTTCCTTGCCTGAGACTTCCAGAAGTTCCTGCCATTCCGTAATACGAGCAATCTGAGTATCGTGCGAAGGTTTGCAGGCAAGGAAGTCGGCATTCAAATCACTGAAAGAAGGTTCGTTCTCCCAGTCTGTAAATTTATTCTTCTTAGAAGCCATTACCAATTAGATTCTCACATGAATACTTAATTATGTTTTACTTCTTAAACCTTGTAAAAAATTTACCTTGAAATGGGTAAGCAACATTACCGATGCTGTCATACGGGACAGAATAAATACGATATCCATCATCCAGTTTGAAA
Organism: Candidatus Gastranaerophilales bacterium; assembly: GCA_944326535.1. Lineage (GTDB taxonomy): Bacteria > Cyanobacteriota > Vampirovibrionia > Gastranaerophilales > Gastranaerophilaceae > Limenecus. The sequence continues at coordinate 33,908 of CALVEJ010000102.1, forward strand.
GTTAATCTAAATTCATCTTCTTCCGTATGACTCAATGTTCCATTCCATGAAGGAAACTTTGTCTTCTTCAATAAGAACTCATCATCGGGGAATACTTCATAACAATATTCCTTCAGTTCTCTCTTGTAGTATCTGGCATCTTCACCATATATATTGTGCTTGGCAATATTCGGATAGTTGAAGATTGACCAGGATTGGAAGTAATCGGTATTGAAGAAGCAATCTGTCTTATTCTTGTTCTTGGTTCCAAGCAGATACAGTTCATTAAATGTACTAACCCAAGTCCACTTCATCGTGAAGTTGATGTACCAACCCAGTTCAGCCGCAATATTGAGATCTAGATTGAAGAGTTTCTTAGCGGCATCCTTATAGACTTGAGCAAATTCCTTAGCTTGTTCTTCAGTAAGTTTAGGGCCAAAGGGACCGATTACTGAAGAAAGAAATTTCACCAGCTCAAAGTTATATTGAGCATATGCTTCATGGAAGAAGATGGAACCAAAGAGTTGATCAGCACACCAACCATTGGTGATGACATCAGTATCTACTGAACCAAGTTCCTTTCTCCAATGTTTGACTTCCTTGATGTTGTATTCATTATCTTTAAGGAAGTGATAAAGCTTGGGATTTTCCTGAACAGATCCGTCATCGTGGAGAATCAGGAGATCATCCTTATGGATACCGTTCTTGATGAGAGCCAGAACAATAGAAGTGGAATCAACACCTCCGCTCCATTGAGTAACAATCTTCTTACCCAGGAAGTCTTGAGCTCTTTTATCCATAAGCTCTTTAAGAGGAGTGTCCTTTGGTTCAGGAATAGGATCTACCGTATCAATCCAGTTGAAGTCAGAGTATTCATTCAAGACATTAAATCTGTCACGAACCTGTCTTCCGGAGAACAGTTGACAAGCAAAGGTAAAAGGAGTGATTAGGTCCTCAAGAAGACAGGGAATTGATTGTGCAACGATCAGTTTTGACATGGCAGATATATAACTTCCTCAACGTCAGCGTAGTGATACAAATCTTTGATGAATTCACTGACTTCTTTCTTTGTAATATTAACTTTGAATCCCTGGATCGGAATCTGAAGAGTAGGAACAATCTCAAAGAATTCTTCAGACTTTTCTTTTAACTTATCAATATCCAGTCTGTCCGTATCATCAATGATGTCAGCCTTAACAAGCTTAGGCTTATACATATTGAATACAGGAACCAGAGAAGCAGCTACCATAGCATATTGACTCTCGGAATAAGATCCAGGAGACATAAGCTTAATCATATGCTTTGCCAATACATATAACAGTTTGTTCTTATTTACTTTCATCTTCTTCAATTAAGAAAGGAATATGAAGATTATAGTTTGTGCATTGGCTTAATGAGATGTTCTCAATTCTTTTATCAAGCCAACCAGCTAAATATCTATTCAAATCAGTAAGAGATGAATAGTAATAGGTCTGATATCCATCCAGACTTTTAAGGACCAAAGTACAAGCTTTCTCTTTGCCTCTGATGCTTTCTAAAGCTTTATAAGAAGCAATGGTCTTGGGACCTACCATCCCGTCTTCACTGATGAGCGGATAAAGCTTTCCGGCGTTGGAGAGATTGTTTAGGATCCGTTGGAACCAAAGGGAAACTCTGGCTGTACCTACATTGACTCCTGCATCTATGAGCTTATGAGCAATAGCAGGGTTTACATCTATCATTAAATCAAAATGAGGTTCTCTAACATAGAGAGTCTCATAGATTTCAATAGCCATCTCTTTGGTAAGATCCTCGATCCTTCCGGTATATCCGTATTCTCTGGCTACATTCTCAGTAATGCCATATTTGGTCTTTCCACCCGGATCATAAGGATCATCAGTATATCCACCTTCAACAAGAATAACGGCAGATAGAATAGCCGTGATAATGGCTGAACTAGTTGCCGCTAATTTCTTGTTCATGTTGGATCTGAGCTTCTAAAAGCTGTTTCTGAAGCTGATGAACTTCCTCAGCACGTTTGTTTCGTTTGTGTTGATAGAAGAGGTTCACTAAAAAACCAATACCTGTTGTAGCAACGCCGATGATAGTAAGCACTTCATTATTAGAAAGAGACCCGACAATAGAGGTAGCAGCTCCTCCTCCCATACCCCATTTAACCGAGCTGTTTGCTACCAAAGCATCTGAGAAATCTCTCAGGTCCCCAATTTCTGACATCTTAAGCACGAAAATTCTCTAAATAGTTTTAATCACTTTATCGTATATAGAGTCTTTCGTAAAACTTTTTCAGTTCTTCAAGATCATGTAAAGAGAACCAGTAGTTCAAACCTACAAGAAAGATTTTCTTATGTTTCTCAAGATATTCCTTAGCTAATCTGTAGACCTCAAGTACTTCCACCTTATCTCCTGCAATAAGGTGATAGAGTTCTCTGGATCGAAGAACCAGAAAGAGTCTTCTAGTCAGAACATTACCTTTGTCCATCTCTTCAAAGAGAGGAAGATGATCAAAGGATCTTGGAAGTAAGTATTCATCTAAATAGTGGTTAAATAAGATAACCAACTCGTCTTTATCTAAGTACATTTCTATTGCGATAACACCAAGTAAGAATATAGAGAGCCAGTCCTACCCGGATTATTCCAAAGTAAGACCAGAGATTAAGGACACTGAGTTCTACCAGCAGTCCAAACCCTACACATATACCAAGACCAATGAGAGTTCCAATCTTTCGACCGAAGTCTCTATGGAGTGCTACTGCAATGGAGTCAATGGTGGATGTAGTGACGCCTATAACGGCTAAGAGAAGAAGAATATTTAAAGTAGCATCAAACTGATACTTACTTAGAAAGAACACCAAAGATAAATAGACAGCAAAGAATACTGAAGCACATTCAAATGACCAGTTCTTACCGTTTACTTCAGCTCTTTGCCAATGCTGAATGTCAGTGATGATTCCTGAGAGAAGAATACAGGCAGACCACATGCCCCATGTAACATCATTGACTGAGGATGAACCTGTTGTTCCTGGTTCAAAGTAATAAAGACAATATCCTCCCATAACAAGAAGAACTAGAAGAGTACCTATGCCTTGGAAGAGATCAGTAAAAATGGATGCTGCTAATCCTTTGCGATACATCCAGATGGTGAGGAATATTCCGAAGAATGCTGAGAGACAGTATGAAGTGATTGGATCAAAGAAATTCCAGAATGTCTCGTTAAGGATTTTCAACTGAATGATGAGACAGAATATCTGAATCAGATTGGTGAAAACCTTAACAGGCTTTTGATCCAATACTCTCTGTTGTAGGTATCCGGATTTGTATAAAATACCGAATATGGCAAGAGTGATGCAGTTGGCAAATGCCCAAATCAGAAAAGCTTCCAGACCTTTCTGTTGAGCAATCTGCATCCCTAAGATTAAGGAGGTACCCCAAGCCCATGAAATGGCAATGGAGGTACCAATATACATTGAAGATAATAAACGCTTAAATATATTCATGATTTAAGCATTATATAAACTAAACAATAGTTACTGATTAAAACTAATAGCGTTTATTTCTTCAAATACTGTTTAGAGGTAATTTATGGAACAGACAAAGACTAACCCAAGACTGCTGACACGTAATGAAGTTGCCGCCATGCTGGGAGTCTCACGACGTACCGTATACAATGCTGTTGAACGGGGTGAATTTCCTGCTCCCATCGACATCTTCGGTATGGCTCGTTGGGAAGAGCAGACTGTGCTAGACTTCATCAAGAAGGCTAAGAAGCATAAGCCTCTCTATAGCTGAAAATAGAATCCTTCTTAACGAACAAGCCCTTTCAGATCATCCTGAAAGGGCTTTATTTTTGATTACTTAGGTTCAGCTACCTGAGGGCAGAGGCCTTAATATATAGCGAAAGTGTTTGATTTACATTTGATTTAAATAATGGTAATAAATCAAATACGTTTTCTTCTGTAATTGAAATTTGCACTTCAGGAAAGTAAAGTTCTTCAATTCTAGGGTCCCACTCACTTGGGTATACTTCTGCTGCGACGATAGCAGACGGCATAAATCCTGATGCAAAAGTTATACAATATGAGTAACCTGAGGAATTAACTGCAAGCCCCGTAAGCCCTAGCGAAGGATTCAGTTTCCCAATCAAATTCTCTGTATCATTTAAATAACCAAAAGCCTTGCCTACTCTTCCAATAGTAAGGCTGGTTTTAAAATAGTTATTATTAAGAGGAGACAACATCAACTCTTTATTCAGCATCATGCCACCTCCCTAAAGAAGGTGGCGTTGGATATTACTGCTGAAGGATTATTTTGATTATTGCGTTTTCTGGGATAGGATTCGTTCCACCAAAACTGAAATATCCAAGCCAGTCTGATGAAAGCGCTGAATCGTTCATGCTTGCTGTAACAGATTTCACAGATGCGGTGGAACTTTGTACATACACCTTGAATTGTGAAACGTTTAATCCAGGCCAGTGCATTGATGACTTTTCTGAAGTGACAGAGAATTGAATTTTCGTGCCCGTAGATCCTTTTAGATCTACGATTTCTATGTACCCCGAAGCATTGCACGAAGTTCCACGAGAGTTTTCTGTCTCTATGATGAAGACGGGAGTTTCCAAAACTTCTCTCGCTATTAAAAGCAGTTCTTTGTTCAGCATGAGAGAACCCTCCAATATTGAAGAGCTCTCCGAAGGGGTTTCTTAATCTTCTTAGGGGGGGGGGAGGGTTAATCCTATGTAAATATCTATAGTTTTGCCCACATCATCCTCCGTGAAATACATAACATCATGCTTAATATATTTAGTACCCTCACCAGTTTCATATGTGAGGGCAATTGTTTCTTTGTCTTTTCTTTTCAAATACAATGTGCGCTCTGGAAAACTATCATAATTAGAAAATATAACTTCAGTATAACGGCTAGAACCACTATAACTAAATGATCTAATAGCCGCAATCGTCTTTCCATTTAACAAATGATCTGACAGTTCCCCCCAAGAACCATAAAAGTTATTAAATCCATAACCATTGAGGTCATAAGACCGATAATCACCCACAGTCAGTTTTCTCCAACCGCTCACAAACTGTTGGAGTAAAAGTTCTTTATTCAGCATTCCCCATACCCCGCAGGAAGTTGTTTTCTTTCAAGCTCACTTTCATAAGCTTGCTTACAATGCTGATCTTGCCAGAAGAACAAAGCATCAAGAATATGCACCGGCCAAGATCTATCACCTTGAAGATGATGTCTCCATGCTCTGGCACTTAATGTCTCGTCTGCCATTCCCCAAAAGAACGTATTGATCAGTTGATCAATGGCAACGAGAACTTGAAAATAATCAGGATGTTTCATTAAACATAGGACGATATTGCTACCGTCCTATCCTTATAAGTAAATTACTTCATCGAAGCCTTTACAGACTTAATGTAGTAGATAGTTTTCCAAATATCCTTGAGACAGTGAATATCTGTAGATGAAAGCTCATCAACAGACTTATCATTCATACGCTCAAGTTTCTTACGAAGTAGAGCCATGGATTCATCCATTTCTACCTCAAGCCAAGATTTTTCTTCAACCATATGCATGCTCCGAGGCAATACGCTTAATGGAAGCTATGTCAGCTTCATCAAAGTTATAACCAAGAATATTTAATTTGCCTGAGGTTTCCAATCCTGACTTGGCAGCCTCTTCCAATTTATCTATATCCAGTAAATCATCCTTTGTAATAAGCCCCATGGTTTTCATAAGAGGAGTATATACAGTCAGTTTTTCTTGAATAAAGACTGGAAGAAGATACTTAGCAGCACCAACACCAAAGGCTAAAAGAGATCCTTGATTTTGAACTTTTGGTTTCAGTTCCCTATCAACATACTTCATAAGAATATTGGGAACCTGATCCAGAGAAACTAACATAGTAATCCTTTAATTAGGCAGTAGGCGTAGTTGTTGTAGGAGCTGTCCAGTTATTATACCGAGGCATAACTTCAGGACAAATTGCAGAAGTCGAAATAGTGGTTTGGGTAATCTTGCCGACCAGAGCCTGCAAGCCAGCAATAGCCGTTGAGTTGGCTTCACAGCAACATTTAGCGGCGGAAGCAACTTGATCAATCTTGCCGTTAAGTGCCAGACCTTGTTCACGAATCTGTCCTTGGAGAAGTTGTTCACGAAGTTCAGCCTTTTCGCCGGCACACTTCTGCTGTTCTTCAAGTCTGGCAATATTAACTCGATTATTGGCGGCTTCTTCTGCCAACGGTTTAATAAAAGCATACAACTCAGTTCTGAGTTCTTTATCGTTTGCTACCGTTTGATTAAATGCACTGACAAGATTAGCATTAGCAACCTTTTCAGCCTCTAATGCTTGAACTTTCGCTTGAAGTTCTGACACATACTGAAGTTCAGCACCGGCTCCAATGCGGGCACCATTACAACCACCGAACAAACCTCCGAGAAGACCATTACCGCAGTTGTTATTTAACAGCCCCAAAGCAGTACCAGCAATACCAAGTCCTAAGCCCGTACCGGCAACGCCTTTTGATGCAAACTCACCCATAAAAATTTCCTTATAAAGGTTTAGAAATTAGATGACTCTTCACCATCTTTTCTATTAGAACTTAATCCAAGGTATTACTTTAGTCAAAAATATAAAGGAGCCGAAGCTCCTTTATTTTTAGATCCCTACGTTAGCCAAACTTACTTCTAAAGTATCTGGATCTGCTTCATAAGGAATTGTCCAGAGTTTTCCCATCTGAAGCATTGCTTGAGATAAAGCCTTCTGCATTTGTTCAACTGTAACCGTAGCCACAGTATTGTCAGCAAGAACCCAGACCGTAGATTTCATACCGGTAATCGAAGCCACTTCAAGAGCTCTAGCCATACGGGACTGAGAAGTTTCATCGCCGTCAAAGAGCATTCCATCCACGTCCACTTTAATGGCGGCAACCTGTTCAGCTCTTTGTTTCTTGGCTTCTTCCAGTTCCTGAGCGGCAATCTCTTCAGGAGTAGGTTCCGGTTCAGGCTCTTCCGTGTAGGTAACATCAAATTGTTCCCAGAAAGCCTTCTTTTCTTCATATTCTCCTGTTGGTTCAGGACCAAAGGCAGTATTTTCAGCCTTATCAATAGCTTGGCGAACTTCCCAAGAGTTTGAATACTCTTTTTCGTTATAAACGTACTTCTTAATCATTAACTTGGACTCACAAAATTAGCAATACCGAACGTACCGCACCAATGAACAACGAGAACACCTTTGGCGGCGATTGTAGGAGCAGACCCACCAACCCATTTCCATGAAGAACCAAGGGTAACCGTAGCTGAGGCATTAGTAATGCCGATGGTCTTTGTCCATGTCTGACCACTGGATCCATTGTTCACAGTGATCTTTACGGCACCCGTAATGCAGCATCCGTCTCTAGTCGTATTGCTAACGGTTAAGGCTGAGGATTGAGACTGAAGATTTTCATAACCACCAACATTTCCTCTGGATCCAGAGATCTTGATGTATGTACTGTCGTGGTTATGAGAAGAAGCAGCCTTGCCGTCCAGTGTGGTCTGAAGATTCGTCACATCAGAAATAGCATGTGTATGAGCCTTGGGTGCAACACTTGTTGTATCCGCCTTAGCATTTAAAGCATCCTGAAGACCGGTAACATTACTGATTTCATGTGTATGGCTTGTATTCGCCTTGCCTGCCAAAGCCGTATCAAGACCCGTCACTTCTGAAGTCGCGTGAGTATGTGTTGCATTGGCTTTACCGGCAAGCTCAGTCTTCGTGGCATAGGTAGCCGTAATAACATTGCCGGAAGCATCTTGAGAAGCCTTGACAGCATTTGTCGCATTGGTAGCATTGGTAGCCGTATCAGCTGAAGTAGCATGAGTAGCATTGTCTGCTGTAGCCGCACTTTGAACCTTTTCACTTTTGGTAGCGTATGTAGAAGCCGCTTCACTCTTCGTCAGATAATCGCCTGACGGCTGCTTGGTATTAATCGACTGCGTAAGCTCTGTCTTGGCAGCCTCAAGTTCAGCAAGAGAAGCTGTCTGGAAAGCACCTCCCGCTGTCGTACCGTCCATAATCACAGGACGATGTGTTTCCTTCACCACAAGGAGTTGACAATCAACCCCGGCAAAGTTAGCTAAGTTAGCAGTGGATACCTTTCTTTGAGCTTTGTCTAAATTAGGATCCACAGGAATATTTGCCATATATCTTTATCCTCTATTTATCTGTTAGACGCCGACTTCTCCAAGATCGGCAAGTTCACTCCAATTAAGCGGTTCTGATTTCAATCTGTAAGCACTCAGTGTCGTTGAGAGATCTGTAACCTGACTCACAGTATGGTTATGTGTAGCATTAGCCTTACCATTTAAGGTAGTAGTCAATCCGGTAATCTGATCCTGAGTATGTGTATGCGACGTATTCGCTTTGCCTGCTAAACCTGACGTAAGAGAAGCTTGTGTTGCATACGTTGAAGGAATATTTATCAACGTACTTAGATAGATTCTCTTACTGGATCCAATGGAGAAGGTAACATCGTCATGCCCCATGACGATCTGTGTATATTCAGAAGTTCCCTTTCTGGACAGGAATGTTAAGAGAGGCTCCCAAGAAGAAATCTCTGTTCCGATATTGGTAAGAACAGGTTCAGAACCATTGGTGCCAGTTACCTGAATGGAAGTACTGGTAGACCCATTGGAAGGAATATTCAGCTTCTTCAAAACATACTTATTAGGATCAAAGTCAGTAACCTGATCAACCGTATGCGTATGACTTGTATTCGCTTTACCGGCAAGACCTTGCGTTAAAGCCGTATTGGTAGCGTAGTCACCTGTAGGCTGCTTACTGGCTAAAGCCGCATCCAAGCCAGTAACTTCTGACGTAGCGTGCGTATGAGCTGAAGGAGTAAATGTAGAAGGAACTCCTGTCAGACCTGACCAAGAAGTAGTACCCGGAACACCCTGAGGACCCTGATCGCCTTTATCGCCCTTATCACCCTTCGGAATGCCAATGGCAAAGGAAGGAGCTTCAGCAGTACCGCTTTTAACAACCGTAGGAGAAGCACCAGCCGCAAGACCCGTAACCGAAATGGAAATAGCAGGAGTAACGCCTGTAGGACCTTGAGGACCTTCAGCACCTGTATCCCCCTTGGCTCCTTGAACAGCACCGATGGAAGTCCAAGCATTGGCAACCGTATCCCAGATATAAACGGTCGGAGGTGTTGTATCCGTTGTGGCATATACGTCACCTTCAGCACCAGTAGCATGAGCAGACTGAAGAGCTGAAAGAGAAGCATAAGTACCCTTAATCGTCAAACCATTTCCTGGCTCACCCTTAGGACCTTGAATACCTTGTTTGCCTTGAGGACCTTGATCACCCACATCACCCTTCAGACCTTGAGGAATACCCAAGGCAATGGCAATGGATCCTTCATTAGGCGTGATAGTGGCAGTAGCCTGAGATCCAGGAGTAAGAGTCTGAACCGAGACAGTGGGATTCTGAAGAGCTGTAAGAGCACCTTCAAAGTCATCCTGAATGGCTTCAGCCGCTGTTTTAGCCGCTTCAGCTTTGGTTGCCGCTTGTTCAGCTAACTGGCGTTGTGAGCTGGCAGCAGTCTGCGAAGATTTTGCTTCACTAGCTGATTGAGCCGCAGCAGTTTCAGAAGCTTTGGCGTTTGTTTCACTAGTCTTGGCATTCGTCTCTGAAGTCTTCGCCGCAGTCTGAGAAGCCTTAGCTTGAGTAACACTGTTAGCTGCAGCAGAAGCACTGGCAGAAGCAGATTCAGCACTGTTAGACGCACTGGAAGCATGTGATTCAGCTGTAGTCTTAGCAGATTCAGCACCTGTCTTGGCTGTTTCAGCAGCAGTCTGAGCATCTTTGGCAGCAGTGGCGCTATTACTCGCCGCTGTAGCAGATTCGCTCGCAGCAGTAGCCTGTTTTTCAGCTTCAGCCTGAGCTGTTTCAGCCGCTTCTTGAGCAGTTAAGGCTGTAGAGCTGGCAGACTGAGCAGTGGTAGCAAAGCTTCTGGCAGTATCAGCGTAAGTTTTCGCTTGATCTCGATATGTCCAGGCATCATTGGCTGAAGTTGTAGCCGTATCCGCTTGTTTCTTGGCTTCTGTAGCTGAAGTCTGAGCAAGAGTCGCTTGTTCCGTAGCCGTCTGAGCAGACTGAACCGCTTCATTTCTGGCTTTCAGTGTAGCTTCTGCATCTTCCTTAATCTGAGGGAACATGCCCTGCAAAGCTTCAATGTCGAAGAGCAGATTATTGAGATTTTGAGAAACTCTGACGATATGTTCAATGTTTACGGAGTCTGTGAGAACATGATTGATGTTCATTGCCACCGTATAAATTGAACCGCCTGTAATCACTTCAGGCAACGGAGTATCAACACCGACTTCACCCCAGTCAGGCATGGTGACCGGAGAGGTAGACCCTGTGAAGTCGTTGGCAATAGTGTTGATATAGGTGATGTTGTCGGCAGTAGTGTTAACATCTTCAATATTATCGGCAACCGTTACTACTGCTTGACCCAGGGCTTCCATATCCTGAGCAACTTGCTCAATGGTAGCCTGTCTTTCAATGATGTCTTCGTGCGCTGTATCGACAGCAGTCTTTACCAGAGCGGACTGTTCAGCATAATACTTGGAACCATAGAGCTCACCTTCTACGGGAGTCTGTGTTTCAATCGCCCATCTCTTGGCGAGAGCTGAATAATTCTCGGCTTCTTGTGCCGCTGTCTCAGCTTTAGTCGCATTATCTTCTGCACCGAGGATCGTATCCAGATTGTCCCAAACATCCTGTACCTTATCAGCAGCATCTTGGACATTCTGAATTTCTTCCACATGTTCCGACACAAAGATCACTGAATCTTTGAAGTCATAAACAGAGGAAATTTCCTTTAGGTGGAGATATACGGCTTTGACCACCGGATAGGCTCGATCAATCATTACACTGACTGTTCGATCCACCGGTCCTAATGTATTTCCAATCAAACCCAACCTCGTCTAATAAACTTCTTATCCGAAACCAATTTATCGGGAGCAAAGGGAGTGTTCAACTGGATCTCCGTAATAATGTTTTGGTACTCTGCGTAATACTTTTGAGAGTTTGCAACGGCTTCTTGAGTATTCATATCAGAGTGAATCAAATAAGCCGTATAACTAAACAATGCTCCGAATAAATGTTCGGGTAATTGAATTGTAGAGGTTAAATCATCAGGAGACAAAATTAAGTGCTTGGCTCTATAAGATACCTGAAGAACTCTATGATCTAATGCAACCTGAACAATAATCAGATTAGGTTCAGGAATCATAATCCCCAAGGGACTGTCAGGATCATTCATAGGTCTTCTTCTATTCAGATCATCATGAATCTCTACAATGCTCTGAATATCATCCATGAAGGGATCTTCAGGAGTATCAATGATGTAGTAGTTGTACTCATCATCAATCTCACCTTGAGCATTTCTCCAAGAATGCTCACTAGTTAAGGGATACTCTGTTCTTCCTTCATAGAGTTCCACCAAGACAGCCTTCTCTTTTACAGGAAAAACAGAATAAAGACGGGTAATCGCCTCATTAATTGCATCTACCACCTTGGGGATGAACTTCTCCTTAACCTTCCCGTTCTCACATAAGGCAAGATTACTAATCTTTCCCCTTGCTAATTTATCCAAACACTCTTGAAGATTCATACGATATAACTGTCTCTTGTATACACTTCCAATTCCGGTTCTTCGTAATACACATCTCCTGCTGTAGGAACAATAATCTGTTGAGTACTTTCACTTGGTTCCCAAGGACTCAAATAACCCAGCATGGAGATGGTATCAATGCAGTCATCATGACCTTTAATACCGCTTACAGTACAGAGTTTTAACTGCTGCATGAACTGTCCCATAATCATAGAATCTTTCATCTGCTCAGGAAAATAAATCTTTCCTGCTTTGAACCAGGGAACAACCAAATTAAATCTTGTTAATTTATCATTTACCGGTCTGATACCCGGACTTCCCTTTGTCGTAGCGAAAGTAAACCAGATATTTCTCGCTATCTGTTCTCTCTGCAACCAGGGAATGAATCCTCCCTGTTGTCCTGTCACTTCCACTCCCACCGCCTGCGGATGATATTGCTGAACAAGCTTGAATAAGGCATCCACATTCTTATCCATCGTCTGTTTCTCACAGACACCATCCACCCAAAACCACTCTTTATTAGCGTTATAAGCCCAAACACTGATTACCGAGTAATCGGCAGTCTCTTTAGCTGAAGTAGCAAAGTCTGTTGTGATGTAGAAGTTGAAGTTATACCGATTCTGAAGCAACAAATGACGGTCATACCAGCGAATATCTGCATCCTGCACCAGACGTTCATCATCCGATGAGATACGAAGCATCAGTTCCTGATAAAAAGCTGCTAATTTCCCAGTACCCACAGCCGTATCGTACTGATCTTTCACATAGTCGTAGGTGAATCTATCAGGCCATGCTCCTTGGAACTCTTCTCTACTGCAAGGAAAGCGTTCACACACAGGCCATACGTTCACATCCCACTCACCGGATTCCACAGCTTCGATGATGATGTCATCCTTATTGAACGGAGTACCATTGAAGATGATCTTGTGTCTGGTTGGATCCAAGGCATAGTTGACGCCCTTATAGACCGTATCCTTGATGAGGTTCATCACGGTCTTAGATTTTGAAGCTTCGTCTGAAATCAAGTCGTCCAGCACACAAAGAACAGGACGCTTACCGAAGATCTTGGTACCTCGAAGACCTGTCGTAGCACCGAAGAGCTTCACTCCCATCTTTTCACCCTTGATATTGGTGAACTCTAGATAGGAGTCAGTGAACTTAGCTTCAGGAATGTACTTCTTCAGGAAGTCTGATCTCTCGTATCGGTACTCAATGTTCTTTCTGGCACTCTTGGCACCGTTCTCCATGGAGTCTGAGACATAGATCATTCCTTCTACCTTCCCAAAGCCGGGAATGTTATGGAATACCGCAAGATAAAGCGTGAAATATTCCATAAACAAAGTAGTTTTTGCAGCTCCGCGAAAACATAGATTAACGATTCTCTTGGATCCCTGAGTAAGCTTGTCCAGCATCTTTAGATGAACGGGGGGAGTCTTATTGCTTTCTCCTTCTTCTCCGTTCACAAGCTTAATGAAGTTCATAAAACTGAGAGCAAACTCAGTAGGATGATAATCAGAGGAGTTTAAAAAGGAATAATCTACTTGATCCAGCCAAGCATCTACATCCTGTTTAATCATTCTTGCCATCAATAAGCTCCCTCAGCAACCTGACAGCACTGAATCCCCATATCCCGGTACATCTTCACTACCCTATCTCTATCCTCAAAAGCCAGTTGAATCTGATATCCCTTCTTTTGAAGCTTCTCAATCCATTCCTTCTTAATCTCTACATCAGGTCTGTAGTCATGATTCTTTCTCATATAAAGACCATCAGGTTCAGGACCAATATTTTCTCTAAACCACTTGAGAGTATCTTCTCTGGTTCTCTCTGGTCTTCCGGTAATACAAATCAGCTTAGAGCTAGGAACTAAGAAGGAAGCATAAGCTACAAAGATCTGAGCAATAGGCTTGATGATTTCATCCTTGTCCACATCTTCATAGAATTTATCCCAGTTCTTCTCTTCACCCTGGATCCAATGGAGTCTATGGCTAAGATCAGCCAAAGTACCGTCAATATCAAACACCACCGCTTCAATCATTCACAACCTCCGCATAGAGCTTTTGTTCAGCAATTTCCTTGGTACTCACACCACCTTCAATCAATTCCTTCTGCTTCTTAGCAAGAGAAGTAATTGCTTCCTTCAGTTCATCCAATCCACTCCCTTGTCTCATGTCAATATTGATCAAAGGAGCATCATTAATCTCGGGCTTGGCAAGATGTTTCAACAGAGAATCAGCAGCCATAGCCTGTACCTTCTCAGATCTAGCAGTTCTCATCAGTTGAACATTCTTATTGATAGCTTCTTGATAAGCATCCTGGTTCAGAATCCATGAAGGAATAAGACTCTGTTCCATGATCTTATTAACCAACTTACCTCTATGATAAGCGGCTACATAAGGGGATATGTCTCTGGAAGTTTTACCTTGAGCCTTAAGGAGAGCATATCTATCAGGGAAGGTTCTGAAGTAAGCCTCCTCATTGGTATATCCCATCAACTTGAATGAAACATAAGCTACTGCATTCAAGTAATCATCAAGTTTATATCTACCTTCTTGAAGAACATTAGTATATGCAAGGAAGTTCTCTTTAATATTCTCTGCATATCCCGGATCAGTAGTGATCTTATCAATCTTCTCTGCTAACTCTTGAGAAGCGAATGTTCTTAATTTAGAAGGTAAAGCACTCTTCAGTTGTTCTTCTGTAATCATTAGGTATCCTTTAGTCAGATACCTATTATATAAATAAAAAAAGAAGGAAGACCAATACAATCTTCCTTCCAATAGAGATCATGAAAACACCATGTCCTTATGAAGAACATCCATATTATATATAAAAAAGAAGGAAGATCAACTCTATATGATCTTCCTTCTCAGCCCAGTCAACCCACATTTAGAGGAATGTTCTTAAAGAACACTTATATTATATATAAATAAAATAAGAAGTCAATACATATAAATAAAAAAAAAAAAGAGAGTCTACTTCTAGACTCTCTTCTACTTCCATATCTTTATATATCCCTTCATAACCAGGGTCTAACAGATAAAAGACATAGAGAAGTATTCTATATATAAACAATAAGTAATCTTTCTTCTTGGTTCTTATATATATAAATAAATAAATATATATATAAATATACTTGGAAACCTAAGGAAGGAAGGGGGGAGTACTACGTACTCTATAGTGATTTAGAACCCTTGTCAATAGGGATAGATACCTATATGACTGGATCCAGAGGAAGAAGGATATAGGGACCCTTATGGAGATTCTATGCGCCGGGAATGAAGGAAGGGAACCTTTGAGATTTGTGCTAATTGGATATCGAAGTAGTGAGATGGAGGGTGGGACTCCTTTGCCGAGGAGCTATCCCCCCCCCCATTTCACCTGGTCCCTTCCTACTTTGTTGACGGTAGGTAGGGTGTCTAACGCATAACCCTAAGGAGTTTTGTTATGCAATCCAATGTTAACACGAATACTTCGATCTTTGCTGTTGCGGCAGCAGGTCCTAAGGCGGTGCTTAGCACCATTGCCACCACGGCTTCTGTAGTAGAGGATGTCATCAACGACATCGCTGCGAATCGTGAGTCGGTCACGGAAAGCATCCGTGATGTGGGGAGGTCTTTGGATCTTGGTGTGCTCGCCATCACCAATGGAGTGCGCTACGGTGTGTCCGAAGCACTCGGCCGTCAAATGACGGACGAAGAATGGACCACTAGCAGTGGTCGTCGCAAGGTCATGAAGGAAATCTTCCGGTACAAGCCGGAAGAAAACCAACCCATGGAACTTCCTGGTAAGGAAGAAGTGAAGATTGAAGAACCTGAAGAAGAAGGTTACGAAATTAAGCTTTCTCCTCTTTTGAAGAGCAAGAATTCGATGACCTTCTAAGGTAAACCGAAGGAAGGAGGAGAAATCCTCCTTCCCTCTTATATAAGAGAAAACTCTTATATAAGGGAGGTTAAATACCTTCCTTGACTTCTCTCTCGTGGGAGAGGAATGGAATTGTTCCATTACTACCCATCGAGGGGAAGGACTTACATTGTTGAACTATTTATTAAAAAGATAGTCTTTAGTAGATAGTTCAATACTTGTTTTAACTGAAGGGTTGGGACTTATAGTTCCAACCCTTTTCCTTTATAAGGAGAACATCATGTTGATCGTTATCATCACTTTTCTTGAATACTTTCTTAACAGCCATGCTTGGACTGCCTGGCAGAAGAAAGAAATTCAATCCCAGATTGAATGGGTAAAGAGCAATCCAGGACAAATAATGGAATGTGATTCCATTGAGATGGTTATTACCATTATCTCGATGTCTTGGAATGGTTATCCTTTCCGGAATATGGAAGAAGGGAAGATTGCTCTTCAAGCCTCATTTCTTGAAGAGGAAATTTGGCAAGCATACGAGCAATTTAGAAGGATTAACTTGTTCTGTATGTTTATGGATTATCTTGCTTCCTTAGAAACTTGTTCTGCAATGCAGAAACATATGTTGAAGATTGCTTTACGGGATCTTAAGTATATTCCCTGGAATGAAAGAGAAAAAGATTATCCTAGACCATTGAACTGGGTAATGCACTCTTGGTACCCAATTCAATGTCAAATTGCTTCTCAAGAGGAGCAAGATGAATACGATGCTCTTGTTTCTAAACTTTTGAAGTTTTACGAAACTTCTGAGTTTAAGGAATGGAAGTGGCAAAACATTGATCAATATCGCAAATGGCGAGGTGACTTTGATGATCCGTTCTAAATAAATCCTAAACTCTGGTTCATTAGGAGTACTTTCTTTAAGTTCTTCTTATTGAACCAGAGTGAGAGAAATATTGGTTTAACAAATCGTATATATAACATAAGGCTAGGAGATAGTTCTTCTAGCCTTATTTGTTTGATAGTAACTAAACAACATTAAGGGAGTTAATCATGTTGTTGAAGTCTGTTCTTATTTCCGCTTTGATTCAGACTTGGGATCAGATCTATGAAGCCAGCTGTGAAGCTAATCATAGTTATTCTCTGCAATCTTTCAGTCGTTATCCTCTAAATTGGCTTCTTCGTGAACTTCGTGAAGATTCGTGGATTTTAGACGACTTCCGCGTTCGTTGGTATATCAACGAATGCAAAGAAGTTGAATTTAATAATCCGGATGGATGGCTTTGGTCAGAAGCTAGGGCTTGTATTCAAAGGTGCCGGGATAAACATTCCTTCTCCTCTTCTGATGAGATGTGGAGAAAGGATAAGAAGGAATGCTATTCGTATGTATATAACACCGAAGGTAAAAGAAAAGATCTTTACACTCAACTCTACAATGAGTTGGTGAGAAAATAATGTAAAAGTGATCAATCCAAGAGCCAGCTTATGCTGGCTCATTCTTTTTAAATTAAGGGAGAAACAAAATGTATAAGCATTCTATCTACAACATGGATTTGGATTTTATCAAGCTCATCAAAGAACTCTGTCTTTTGGTTGATTCCAGAGAAAAGCTGGGAGATGAAAGTCCATTGATTAT
The DNA here is from genome assembly GCA_944326535.1 of Candidatus Gastranaerophilales bacterium. Taxonomy (GTDB): domain Bacteria; phylum Cyanobacteriota; class Vampirovibrionia; order Gastranaerophilales; family Gastranaerophilaceae; genus Limenecus. The sequence goes on from CALVEJ010000102.1 coordinate 51,054, forward strand.
GGATATCGTAGACGAACTCGAAGACAACTTCGATCAAGGACGAGATTACATCAAGTTCTTAAAACAGGAACTTGAAGCTCAGTATCCCAAGATGAAATATCAATGGGACATTACAGAATACGAAAGCATTATTCGTCGTTTTGATGAATATCTTGCAAAGTAATCAAACTAAAGACCGGAGAGAAATTTCCGGTCTTTTCTTTTAATTGAACCAAGGGAGAAAATCATGATCAAGAAGTCAGCAATCCTTGAGGCTGTCAAAGACAGTCCTCAGAAATATTGGGTGAGCTATCAACTGAATCATATTGAAGGAGATAGTCTCACTCATAAAGAATTTGTTGATCTGCTTTATGAGGTTGATACTGAATGCCATATTTATGGCGTAGAAGATAGCTGGTTCGATCTTTATGATCTTTTGAACCAGCTGTATTGGAATAAGTCTATTGAGTTTTCTTCTGACGAAGAAGCTGTTCCTTTCTAAGGAGTAATCATGACAGTTAGTAAGTATGCCTTTTTAGTTCGTCTTAGCGAACTTCAAACTAAGGCTGCGAATCGAGTAGCCGATATTGTTGCCGACTATGAGGGTGACACTCTTCTTGATGGAGATGTTGAAGACATCCAATATGAGGTCGCTCGACCTTACTACGAGGAAGAGGATGATTACTTCTTTCTCAATAATCCTGAGGAAGCTCAGGTTTATCAGCTCCTCGACGAAATGCTTCGAGAGAGTACGAAGAGGTACATCAAGTCTTTAATTGGTAAGTTTTAACCAGTTAAAACTTTTTCCTTAGAGGCTGGAAAGGAAACTTTCCAGCCTTTTTGTGTCTAAGGAGACACAAATGAAGGCTTATGAAATTAAGAGATTGATCCAACGTCATCGTTGGATAGCAGGACTGCTTCTCATAGTCTTGGAAATCCTTGGTCAATGTCGAACCAAGGATGCTCCCATGTGGGACGGGAGCATCACAGTTTTCAAGGATGGTTCTGTCCTTGAAATCGATTACACGCTCGGAGATCCCATTATCCGGGCATATGTTGTTTAAATAGGAGACAGGTATGTCAACGTTGAGAAAAGCTGTTGGTGTTTATCCTAATCAAAGCGCAGGAAAGTTCTTCCCTGTTAAGGGCGGGAAAGTCGAAGGGTCCTTTAAGTATTCCGGAAAGGAATATTCTTTCTCCTTCCCTATCATCAAAGACGTCTATATTCATGACGTATACGAAGGTAAGGGAGGAAAAATAGCCCATTCCTTAAAGGGAATAGGCTATGAAGCTGCTGTAAGCAGTATTTGGCTGGATGCGAAAGGTCCGGCAGCGGAAGATCGGGTAGTTACGGTGATTGTATTGAAAGCAATCACTAAGGCAATTCTTGCCGAAGAATCGTATGTAACGACTTTGTTCGGCAGGAAATACATAAAGAGAAATTCAAACGGCTCTTCTGAAGCCACGATTGATCTTCCGGAAGATGCTTTGGCTCTTTTGGAAGAAGAACTTTAAAGGCCAGGGAATCAATAGATTCCCTTTTTTATTAACCGTTGATCAAGGGAGAAAGTATGGTCGACGTTAAACAAGTTCTTAGGAACATTGAAAGTTCTGTTCCTAAAATGATTGATACTGTTTTTAAGTATCATCCGGAACTTAACGATATGAAAGATCTGTATGAATTGCAGACCTTTGCCGAAAAGACCTTCTATAGTAAGGATATGAACCAAATGGTTCAAGACTTTATCTTTCCGGAAGAATCTCGGAAGGATGATGCAGTGTTCTGTGAAGAACAAGGGCTGGATGCTTCTCTTGTCTTCGAGGTGCTTGCTCATTTGAGTATTCATAAGCGTGTCTTTATTGAAGACATGCTTAATCATTTTCGCTCTCGCTTTGAAAGCGAAGATGAATGCATCAAGTTCTTTGATGCATTGGTGGAGATGAATATTCTCCACCTTAAATATGGCAAATTTGTCATACAGGATGCGTTCTGTATGACGGAAGATCAAGAAGACCTTCTTGACTTCTGTACGAGCAGTCCAGTCATGCTTGTGAAGCCTAAGAAGATTAGTATTAATTCTAAGGGTCAATACCGAAATGGCTATTTGACTCTTAATAGGGGAATCTTTTCAAAGAAGGCCACTCCTCATCTTGAGGTTCCGGTGGACTTCTTGAATAAACAGAATAGTATGCCGTATTGGCTTAACTATTCCGTATGGGATAACTATATTAAATATCATCCCGAAATTCCTTCAAGGAAGGCTGAGGATGATGATAAAACTTATGACGGAAAAGTGCTGGATGCCCTTACTCGTCATATGAAGAAGTGGCTTTTTATTGAGTTCTATCGGAGATTTGGGGTAGAGAAGGTCTATCTCATGAACATGTATTGTTATAGAGGGAGAAACTATCCTATTGCCTACGTGATTAATTCACAAGGGCAAGATTCAGATAAAGCACTTCTTTCTTTTGAGCCTAAGCCTATTACTGAGAAAGGTATGAAATGGCTTACCATTAGTATTGCTAACTGCTTCAATGCCAAGATTGATGGCGTTGATGCAGATAAATGTACCTTTGATAAACGAGAATCATGGTTCTATGAAGTAATTCAGCCGAAGATGGGACTTCCGAAAGAAGAGTTCATTGAATGGCTGAACAAAGCAGCAGAAGAAGCAGAATCTCCTGCCTGCTTCTGGGCTCAGACTCACAATATGTGGCATATTCAAAAGAATATGCGAGAGAACCAAGAAGCATTGGTTTGGTGCATCACTCACTTTGATGCAACATCTTCTGGGTATCAAATTCAAGCAATCTTTGCTAAGGATTGGCAAATTGCTGAGTTGACTAATCTTATTAATCCAAAGTCTCGCAAGGATTTGTACTCAGTTCTTTATGATGAGTTGATTGCTCAAGGGATTCCGGATACTTATACCCGGAACGAGGTAAAGAAGGAAGGATTTATTCCTGCTATTTACAATAGCATTAATTCTATCAAAGATCTGTTTCCTGATGAGAAACATCAAGAGATCTTCTATGAAGTAATGAACCAATTCTCCATGTGGAGAATGAATCGTATGTTTCCGTTCTTGTGGAATAGGAATTATACGGAATATTCTTTCTGGTATCCGGATGGATTTAAGGTTTATCACGAAGTTACTAACATTGAAGAACAACCTGGTGTATTCCAGGGTGAGGAGTTTCTGTTTCATTATAGAGTAGTGTCTCCTAGGAAGCGCTCTTGTGAACTTGGTCCCAACGTTACTCATGGTTGGGATGGTTACATTGCTCGGGAACTTTCTCGTGCAATGACGTTTGGAACCAAGCATAAGAATTGGTTGCTCAAGCTTCGGCAGAATAAAGATGTTTGGGCTATTAACAATCAGTACGTTTGGTCTAAGGATGATCTGAAGAGTCGGGAGGAGATGAGGAATATTCTTGCTCTTGGTGATAGGTTCCGTATGTACTCTCTTCGTATTCTTATGGAAGTTAAGACTACGAATATTGACATCATCCCGGATGAAATCTTTGACGATCTCTTTCAGAGTCTTCCTGATGATTTTTCTTGGATTTCGGAAATTCATGATTCCTTTGGAGTTTGTCCGAACCAAGCAGAAGAACTCATGGAACAGTACCGACTGAATCTGTATCGTCTTGCCAAGTCCAAGGCTTTGCCTTGCGTCTTGGAAGACTATCTTGGATATTATCCCGATCAGTTTGATTATGGTCGGGATGATGAGTTCGCAGAAGCCATTAAGAATAGCGTTTATGCTCTTTGTTAATTAAGAAAGAGGGAGGCTTTAACCTCCCTCTTTTTTTTTAACAGCTATTTAAGCCTAATAGGAGCGTTTATATCTTATTTAAGAGATCCGGTGTCCTTATTAACCATATCTAACGGGATCTAACTCTCTAGGCGAAACTTAATAACCATAAAGAACGTTATCTAACGTTCTGGGTGAAAGGAAAGAACGATAAACAACAATGTTTAACGTTCTGGGTGGAATAATCACAGCCATATTTAAGGGAGATATACCATGGCAACCGTTACTAACACCATTCGTGGACAGGCTCAATCCTTGAACAGCAACCAGAAGCCGAAGAGCGAATACATGCTCCTTATTGGGACGAAGGTGCTCAATGAAGCGACCGATGAATACGAGTTCATCAGTCTTCCGCAACCGGTAGGCATCGATACGATGCAGGCCGCAAACGTTTCCGGTGAAGGCGATTTCCAGGAATTGTTGTGCAAGCGTAACGATCTCTTGGAACAGCTCTTGGCTTTCGCCAAAGAAGAGCTGAATCCGGGCGATGAGCGAGAGCTGGAACTTACGGTAAAGATCTACCGTAGGAAGGCTTCTCAGGCGGTTAAGCATACCAAGGTCACGTTTAACTTTGTTAAGGAGAAGTGATCATGTACGAATCGTCATACGATGATATCGAATGGTCGATGAAGCACACCGATCCGTATGAGACCGGAGACGGTCACGACGATTAAGGAAAGAGGGGCGAAAGCCCCTCTTCTTTTTCTTCCCGATAGTCCGATAGTCCTTAAAGAGGAACCAAGATGTATCAACTTAAGAACAAGGAACTTCAAGCAAAACTGGAAGATCTTACCGGAGGTAAGTTCGTTGATGCTCTAAACAGGTGGATTGAATACTACAAAAATCAGGGTCTAGAAGGAATTCAAGTTAATTTCAGTGATAAATGGAATAACTTTAATCGGTTTACTTTATATCTCGATGATGATGATATTGAATTTCCTTATAATCCTAAAGCTTGGAATAACTTTCCAGAAGTGATTCCTCCTCAAGGTGTCATGATGAGAGTTGAACTCTCTTGTAATGACATTGGGGATAGGTTGTATGGAGCTTATTGGAATCCTGAAGCAAACAGTTGGGTGTTTGCTGATGGAGAATGTATGTCTGAATACGAAAACAAGTGTGTAACTCGTTATCGTCCTTGGGATGAGGAGAACGAATGAAATACCGACTCAAAGACCGCGACCTGCAAAGGAAGCTCGACGAAATCAGCAATGGAAGCCTTACAAGGATGCTTGAGAGCGGAATCGTAGATGTGTCGTCATTCGACAAACATCAACTTTTCCCTCTTTTCTTCGGCGAGTTCTTTGTTCTGGATGACAGAGTTTGCCCGCAGTTTCGCGTGTACGTTTATGTAAACGATCTGGAAGAGGTGAAGGAATGAAATTCCCAGAACGCTGGCACAAGTGGCCTGAAGAAACTCCACCAGAAGATGAGCCCTTGCAAGTCGAGGTGTGGAACTCCTTTCTTGAGAAATACGAACTGGCTGTAGCCGTCTTCCGAGAAGATAGCTTCTTCCACTACGATTCTTACGAATCTTCACAGTATCTTTTCAACCACGTTCTAGAAGAGGTCTTCTGGCGATTGTGGGAGGAAGAAAATGAATAAGTCAGAAATTTATTCGAATATTTCTTTATATATAAACAATATCCGACAGTCTCTAAATGTTCTTCAAAAAGCCATGGATGAAGATATGCCTGCTACCGTACAAGACTTTGCTGATGAAGTAGAGTTTGATGCTGAAAACATAAGCTCTCTTGCTTCATTACTGGATACGGATGATGAAGAGGATGAAGATGATTGATCAAGAAACCTTTGATCGTTTTCGAAGAGATGTAAAGGATCTTATTAAGAATTTAGAACTTCTTAATATTGACTTAGAGTACAAAGACATTGATGAAGCACATTGGTGGGTAGGTGTTATAAAAGAACAGACTGACAATCTTGCTTCTAATATTGAATCTGTAAAGAAGATGGAAGATCGACGTGCTAAGAAAGGAAATAAAAATGTTTCAGATGATCACTAAGATGGGATCTGCTGTTGGTTCAGTAGGTACGGTAGTAGCCGATACTCTTGAAGGAACCATTGAACTTGGATCCAAGGCTAAGAATGCTATTGAAGGGGAAATCTCTTCTCTTCAGTATGAACGTGATATGGAGAATGCTGTAAACCGTATCCTCATCAAAGCTGAACATATTAAACAGATTATGAAGGCTCTCAATATCAGTTCTGTTGAGGCTGAAGAACTTCTTCTTAAGGAAATGAACCATGGAAAAAATCATTAATCTTACTCTCCATCCGGCTACTGAAGATCAGATTAAGGAAGGCGTAGAAAACTATAAGGATATGGAAGTTCTGAAGAAGGTTCTCACCTTCATTGATATTCCGGACTGTAAGTATCTCAAGTATGTTGCAGATCGTCTTACCAACATTGCCAAGCTTGGTGGTTATAAGAAGGCAATGATTGGCGGTGCAGTGTTCTTTATGCCGGTGCTTGAAAAGGCTCTTCTTCGTGAAGGCATTACGGTTTGTTATGCTTTCTCCAAGCGTGTTTGTGAAGAAACGCCTCTTCCTGATGGTTCCGTGGAAAAGAAGTACATCTTCAAACATCTCGGATTTTATGAGGTGAAACCTCATGAACATTGTTAACGAACATCAGATAGTCTCTGAACCAGAAGAAGAGGAAGGCGATTCCTATGAAGAAATGCTTTCCTTGGCTTGGAAATACCTCTCTGAAGATGAAGCTATACGACTCTTTGGAGAGGATGTTATTCCTGTCGATATTTATACTGAAGTACACCCTGTACAAGAGAAAAGAGAAGAAGAGGAGATCCCGTTCTAATGGATGAAGCAGATCGAGCACAGATGGATATGGAACAGTATTCCTCTGTTCGAAAACAACAAGAAGAGTCTCCAAAGAGTACCGGCTATTGTCTGTACTGTGGTGAGAAACTTAAAAATAAGAACCAACGATGGTGCGACAAGGATTGTCGCGATGATTGGGAACGAGAATGGAAATTAAGAAAGAAGATGTCAGGGCAATAAGAGCTGGATACTATACGATTACCTATAGTCCTGCAAAGGATAACGATAGTCATCCATGCATCAAGATTGAAAGTCAATGCAAATGGAACTGGCTGACGGTAAACGAAGTCCGATCTCTCATTGAAACCCTAAAGAGGGTTGAAGAAACCTGCAAAGAATGATTCAGAGCGCTCTTTGAGCGCTCTTTCTTTTTATAGGAGTCAAGAATGAATTTGACTGAACTTAGTCCTTCTACGGTTAAGAAGGCGGTAGAGCTGTGCATGAGGGCACGAGTAGTCCCTTTCATTGTTGGCTCTCCCGGATGTGGCAAGTCTCAGATTGTCAAGGAGATTGCTGATGAGTACGGATTGAAGATGATCGACTGTCGTCTCTCCACCATGGAACCAACCGACCTTAATTAAGTAGGGCCTTATAAGAGTAATCTTATATTGAAAGTTACCTAAACGGGGAAACTCTCTTTTGTAGTTTAAGTAAACCGACTATATAATAGGTTTACTTAAACTAATTTATAGGAGACAATCCCGTGCTAAATACTGAAATTTGGAAACCAATTAAAGATTTTCCATACGAAGTTTCAAACTTAGGTCATGTAAGAAGATTGGGTAAAACCAATTACTTACATGTATCTACACAAGGGAATGGAAAATATTTAATCACAAACCTATGGAAAAATAATCGTAACCATACGAAGAACATTCATAGGTTAGTAGCAGAAGCTTTTATACCAAATCCATTAAACAAACCACAAGTAAATCATAAGGATAAAAACCCTTTCAATAATTGTGTTGACAATCTTGAATGGGTTACATGTAGCGAAAATCATCGTCATGCCTTCCAACATGGAAGAATTCCTCCAAATAGTTTTGAAGGTAAAAAGATGAAAGGAGCTACATCAAACTATCATTATGTTTTATGGGACAAGTCCAAACAAAAATGGATGGTGTCTATGAAGTGGAAAAGAAAGAACTACTATGTAGGTAGATTTGCTGATGAAGTAGAAGCCGCTAAAGCGGCGGATGCTTTCATTAAAGAAAAAGGCTGGGATAAAAAGCTTAACTTCAGTTAAATGCCTAACGACTATCGAACAGACGTAGAAATACGGAACTTAGTAGAGTAGAACACAAGCTTATGGTGTTCGAAATGGTAACCCTCCTCATGAAATATGAGGAGGTTGATATAGTCTGAACTTTATAGTGATATAAAGCTGTGTTAACTCACGCGGAAGATCTTGCGAATCTTCCGGAACATTTTGTACCGGGCTTCCTTGGATCCAGGATGGTAAGGCTCAATTCAATCCTTATGAGTTCTTCCCCTTGGAAGACACTCCTATCCCCAAGGGATATCAAGGCTGGTGTCTCTTCTTGGATGAGTTCAATTCAGCTTCCCGAGCCACTCAAGCTGCTGCGTACCGCGTAGTGCTGGATCGGGAGGTAGGACAACATAAGCTGCATAGTCATTGCTTTGTCATTGCCGCAGGCAACAAGCTTACGGACAATGCCATTGTCAATCGACTGTCTACGGCAATGATTTCTCGTGTGGTTCATCTTCCAATGATTGCCGACTTCAATGATTGGTTGTTGAACTTTGCGATTCCTCACAAGATTGATGAACGAATCATTGCTTATCTCTCCATGTATCCGGACAAGCTCATGCAGTTTGATCCGGAACGAGAAGATGAAGTCTTCTGTAGTCCCCGCACTTGGGAGTTTGCTTCGAAGTTGATTCGAGCCAATGAAGGAAAGCTCGGTAAGGGCCTTATCCCTGTATTGAGCGGATGCATCACCTTTGAAGAAGCGACTTCCTTTGTGCAGTTCTCTGAGGTCTACAAGGATCTCATCACTGTGGACATGCTTCAGAAGAATCCTGACATGGAGCCTCCGAAGGATCATGCCACTCTCTGGGCTACCGTCATTCATCTCATTAATGCAACCACGAAGGACAACTTCAAGGATCTGGTTGTCTTCCTTCGAAAGATTCCTTCCACCTTCCAAATTGTCTATCTCCGCTCTTTGAAGAGTCTCCATCGAGATCTTCTGGATGAACCTGAGTTTGTCAAGTTTGTCGAAGAGATCGGAGACTTCTGCTTCGGAGAATGATATGGATCGAGATCGGTTACTGGAAAAGGTTAAAGCCAAGACCTTCATTGGAAAGAATGCTGCTTTCCTTGGTTGTCTTCTCTGTAATCTCAACTTCAAGTGGTCTGAAGAACTGGAAACGGCAGGTGTCAGTAAAAAGGATTTTCTTTGGAATCCCAAATTCTTCGATAGTCTGATTGACAGTGAACGGGAGTTTGTTCTTCTTCACGAACTCTGGCACATTGCTTTGCTTCATCTGCCCCGTATGGGTAACCGAGACATCGAACTCTGGAACATTGCTACGGATATTCGTATCAACAATGATTTGATTCGAGAAGGCTATCACATACCTGAAGGAGGTCTTTCTAATGACCAGTATCAGAATGATGAATGGACGGAAGAAAAGATCTATGAAGATCTTCTGCGAAAAGCTGACGAATACTCTACGCAGACTTGGGGTTCTAAGCTGGATCCTTCTAAGGATAACCTGGATCCGCTGGATCAAGTAGCCATAGTTCAACAAGCAGTTACCGCATCCAAGCTTTCATCCAAGGATGCAGGTAAAGGTACCGGCAAAGTTGAAAACCTCCTCAAAGAGTTTCTTAAACCTAAGCTCTCTTGGCGACATCTATTACATAAGTTCTTCTTCGAAAAGATGGAGCCGGAGTGGTCTTGGAACAAACCCAATCGAAGATTCAGAGAAGTGTATCTCCCTTCGCTTCTTGCTGATGAGAATCGCCTTACGTCGATTGCTATGTTCCTGGATACTTCCGGTTCCATCTCCCCCGAAGAGATTCAAAGATTCATTTCTGAAGTAAAGTTTGTTAAACACAATCTCAACCCAAAAAAGCTGAGTATTATTCAGTTTGATTGGTGTATTCAGAAAATTGACGAATACGGAGAGAATGACAAGCTGAAAGAGTTTAAGATTCGAGGTTATGGCGGAACTTCTTATTCAGAAGTTCAGGAATATATTGTTAAACATAAACCTACCCTATCCATTATCTTCACCGACCTTCATGCTGATCCAATGGATCCAGTAGGAAAGAATGAAGTGATCTGGGTAGTTTCAAACAATCCCAAAGCTACCGTACCTTTTGGAGAAGTTGTACATGTATCTGATTGAACCAGCAGTTAAGATTATCGAAGACTCTGTTAATACTAAAGGCGATCGTCTTACCACCTTTGAACTGAAGTATTGGAGACCTCTTCTTCCCGAGATGAATACGCATCGTGTCTTCAGCCGTAATGCCGCATCCAGTCGTGCTCAATCGTTTGAAGACCGTTGTGAGTTCATTTGTTATAACCCCACTCTTCCTAAACATTGGAATGCTGAAAAGCCCGGAATGATGGGAGGAGAAGAATTTCCTGAGGAAATCAAGGATTACATCAATGATTCAATTTCTGATCTTAGTCGTATTGTTGTTGATACTCTTCAACATGTGAATGAAGAAGTTAAACAGCGTACAGGTTATGAAATCCATAAACAGTATTTGAATCGTTACCTTGAACCTTTTACTCGTGTAACTCAATTGGTTTCTTCTACGGATTGGGACAACTTCTTCTCTCTGCGAATCTCTGATGAGGCTCAGCCGGAGATGAAAGACATTGCCGTTCGTATGCGTGAGGAGATGATCAAGAATATTCCTGTGGAACGTACTCTTCATATTCCTTATGTGACCCAAGAAGAACGGAATGAACTTCCTCGTGAAGAATGCATTGAAATCTCTGTAGCTCGTTGTGCTCGTGTCTGTTATAAGCCTTATGCAGGTGAACAGGACAAGGCTAAGGACTTCCGTCTGTATTCCCGTCTAATGGCTGGTAGACATTGGAGTCCCTTTGAACATATTGCCTTCGCAGATCCGGAAGGTATGTTTAAGAACGAACATCGGAACTATACCGGATGGGCACAACTTCGAGGGAGATACGATTGGGTGACTCCGGAATAATCATATTTATTGTTATTCTTTTAACTCTATTTATTATTAACTTACGTTTTTAAGAAAAACCACCTTCGGGTGGTTTTTCTTTATCTACTGCTATGGCTCTGTACGATACTCTTAATCAAGATCAAAAGGATGCTGCGGCTAAGTTTGAAAGATTTCTCTTGAGTGATGACAAAGAGTTTTATCTTTTCGGAGCCGCAGGCTGTGGAAAAACCTATCTCCTTCAGTATCTCCTAACTGAAGGAATTAAAAAATTCAAACGACAGTGTGCAGTACTTGGTAAGGAAGTCAAACTTAAGTATCTGGCTCTGACCGCACCTACCAACAAGGCTGTGGAAGTTCTGGAACAGTATCGAAATATTCCTTTTGAACTCCCTCTGTCACACATCTGTACTACTTTTTCTCTCTTTGAAATTCGAGTAGAGGAAAACTACAAAAATGGAACCACGGAACTTGGATATTCCGGTAGTTTTAGCGGGCATCAGAACGCTGTCGTCGTGGTGGATGAATGCTCCATGCTCCCTCAAGAAGTGCTTGATTATATCCGTCGTTTCACTCCGCATTGCAAACTTGTGTTCGTAGGAGACAACTTCCAGTTGGCTCCCGTCAATGGAGAAGCGTATTGGAACAAAACTCCCGACAAGGTTACGGCATATCTTCGAAGCCCTATTCGAAATAAGGACCAGAAAGCTCTTGTAGATCTTTGCAATCAGCTTCGGGATACCGTCGATAGTCTGGAGTTCAAAGACATCAAGCTTCACAAAGGAACCATTGACCTGCTCAGTGATGAAGAAGCTTTGGATTGGATCAAGAATGCAGACTTCGATAAGAACCGCATTCTCTCGTATACCAACAACAAGGTATTGAAGTACATCTCTCTCATCGAACAACAGCAAGGTACTTTCAAGTTCATTCAGGAAGGAAGGGCCTATGTCAATAATAATTCCTTCACTGCTACTCCTCGAATGTTCTTTTATCCGGAAGAGATGGTTTTCATTGAAGAGATCATTTCTTCTCCTCATTTGATGGAAGAGCTTCCTTCTCAGTTCTACCTCTCTGTAGTGAAGGCAAGGGTTCGCTCTCTTCGAAATCCCAAGAAGGTCTTCATCTGCACTATTGCAACAGATCCAAAGGCACTGAAGGAACGAATCCTTCAAGCTGCTCAGAACAAGAATTGGGTTGTGTATTTTACCTTGAAGAAGGAAGTCATGGACCTTCGTTTGCCCTATGCTTCAACGATTCATAAGGCTCAAGGAAGTACCTTTGACGAAGTATTTCTTGATCTGGATTCCTTCCGATCCTGTAAGGATCCGGAGACTGCTGCACGTCTCCTGTATGTTGCTGCGTCTCGTGCAAAGAACCGTTTGGTTCTCTATGGAAAGCTTCCCAAGAAGTACGGAAAACTAGTTTAAGGAGACATCATGCTTTCAGACCATGCCTGTCTTGCTTTCAATATGAACAAAAACAAAACCGTTGTTTTTATTCATTGGCTGCTGGAAGACTATATGGACTATCTCATGAAGGAGGTTGAAGAACAGTATCAGAAGACTCTTCGACGGGAACAGAAGGAAGACAAGTTTCTTGGTCTGGTAATCAACAATGTCAAGTTGTATCGAGACAAGAGGCACATTGGATATTCTTCTGAACCAAAAGGATTTCTATTTATCTCCAAACCTAATGAAGATGAAAGTAAACTTAGTGTTCTTTATTCCAAGTTTGTAAAAGACATCAGGTTCTTCCAGCAATGGTTCTCTCTTATGCTGAATAAGGAAGGACATCTTAACTCCTCCATTACTCCTCCTTGTCTTAATGAATATTACTTTGGGTATGCGGCTTTGGACTATCACGTACCTCAAGGTAAAGAAGCTACTTGGAAGAAAGGAGAACAGTTGGTTAAGTACTATCGAAGTTTGAAGATGATCCTATGAGTTACTGGTATGACTCTGTCCAAGACAGTTATAAGATTTGTTTTCTCGTCAACACCATCAACGTAGACAAGATCAAAAAGGAATATCTTTCTTCTCTGGATCTGAAGGATATTCTTGTACTGGATCTTCCTACGAAGGAAAAAGGAAAAGTAACTGCTAAGGAATATAAGGAATACTGGAATACTCTCAAGGAAACCTTTAACAACTACAATATAGAGTATGTGGTTGTCTGCAATGGCGATGCTTATAAGGCATTCACCAAGTCTCCTAAAGCAGAAGTCAATCTTGGCTACATCAAACTTGTAGATAATCGCAAGGTTCTTTATGTACCCGACTATAAAATGGTTTTCTATGATCCTGAGAAAACCAGAGCCAAGATCAACAGATCCATCTCCTCTCTCAAGGATGATATGAATGGAATGTATCATCCTCCGGGTACGATTCAATACAACTCAACTTATCCGAAGACTCCTTCTGAAATTAAGGAAGAACTCTTTAAGCTTCTTCCTTGCGATAAGTTGACATGTGATATTGAAACCTTCTCTCTGCGTCCTCACCTTGCAGGGATTGCTTCAATCGGATTTGCCAAGAACCAGGAAGAAGGCATTGCCTTCTCCGTGGATCTCTTTGCTGACTGTCCTAATAAGGAAGTCAGACAGATTCTGAAGAAGTTCTTTGAACAGTATCAAGGTACTTTGATCTTCCATAACATTGCCTTCGACACTACGGTATTGGTTTACCAGCTGTACATGTCGGATATTGCAGACACCAAAGGTTGTCTGGAAGGAATCAAAGTACTACTGAAGAACTTCGAAGATACGAAACTTATTGCTTATTTGGCAACCAACTCTTGTGCAGGCAATGAGCTGGGACTTAAAGCTCTGGCTCAAGAGTTTGCAGGAAACTATGCGCAAGAAGAGATTGAACATGTAGAAAAGATTCCTGAAGCACAACTTCTTGAATACAACTTGAAGGATTGTTTATCCACTTGGTTCGTATACAACAAATACAAACCGATCATGCTCAAGGACAATCAAGAAGGTATTTATAAGAATCTTTTCCTTCCCTGCATTAAGGATATTGTTCAGATGCAACTGACAGGATTCCCTTTGAATATGAAGAGAGTTCTTGAAGTAGAACAGATTCTTAAAGAAGATCAGCAGAATGCTCTGAAAGGTCTTGAGAACAGCTCAATCATTAAGAACTTCATTGATGTTCTCAAACAGGAATGGGTAGAACAAAGGAACAGTGTTCTAAAGAAAAAGAGAGTAACTTTGGAAGATGCAACAAAGGTTACTTTCAATCCCAGAAGCCATCCTCAACTTCAAAGACTGTTCTATGAAGAACTGGGACTTCCGGTCATCAATATGACTGCCAAATGTCTTCCTTCTACTGACTCGGATACATTGAAGGCTCTACAGAACCATACTGACAATGAAGAGATTAAAAAGATTCTTCAGTTTCTGATTGATTTTTATGCTGTAGATAAGATTCTTACCGCCTTCATTCCGGCATTTAAGGATGCGGTTTATTCTCCTAAATTAGATTGGCACTTTCTTATTGGAAACTTCAATCTTGGAGGAACCGTTTCAGGAAGATTGAGTTCTAATCGCCCAAACCTTCAACAGCTTCCTGCTACAGGAACCAAGTATGCAAAGCTGATGAAGTCTTGCTTCCAGGCTCCTAAAGGATGGTGTTTGTGCGGTTTAGACTTTAATGCTCTTGAAGACCATATCTCTGCTCTTTTAACTAAAGACAAGAATAAGTTAAAGGTATATACAGATGGGTATGACGGGCATTGTCTTCGCGCAAACAGTTATTGGCCTGAACTAATGCCTGATATTCAAGAACAGCTAAAAGTTCTTAACAAAGAAGGTAAAATTTATAAGGTTACCTTCGATGATGGTTCCATTAAATATCTCCATGAAGATGATCCAGAACTAAAGGAATTTCAAAATGCGTTGTACTAATGATGTTCGTGCTCTTATCGCTCGACAGATTGCTCAAGTGGCTAATCCAATTACGGATAACTATCGTAAAGAGATCAACAATGAGTCTTCTCGTCTTGAACACTGGCAAAAAGAACAGTTTAAGGAACTTGCAGAACAGCTCTATCCGGTTGTATACGCATGGGCTAAGACGATGAAGAAGAACTATTCAAAGAATATTTGGAAGACTGCTTCTAATAGTAAAGATCTTGCCAAGCAGTTTATTGAATGGTTCTTTGAAACTAATTGGCATCGAACTTCTTGTCCTGGCTTGACTTCGGAAAAGCTTAATGAACTTACGGATAAGAAGAATAAGTTCACCAACTTTGTAGAAAAGCTTAATGCTGAAACCTGTCTTGATGTCTCCTTTGTTAAGACCAAGGAAGAACTCAACATGTTGATTGATAAGGCTAAGAAGCAAGTTGAAACCTATAAAGATTGAAGAAGTTTCCCATAAGCAGGCTGAAGTAGAGATCATCAACTCCATCAAGCATTCTCATAAGGATCTACGTCAGAGATCCAAGGGATGTACTTTCGCGTAAAAGTTTGCGCACTTATATAGCAATATATAAGTTAAATCCTGTTAACTGCTGGAAACTCCTAAATTTAGGACAATCAGCAACCAAGTTTAATAATTGCCGTTCTTTTGTGATAGTATAACTTGAACAGTTTTATAACAAAGGAACAAACTATGTATAAGGAAATTGAAGGTTTCCCTGGATATTTAGTATCAGAATCAGGAAGAGTGTATAGCAAGAAGTCAAACAAGTTTTTATCAATCGTGCCTAACAAACAAACAGGCTATCCTCAGGTAGCTCTGTGGAAAGATGGGCGAGGTTACCATTTATACTTGCATCGTATTCTTGCTACAGCTTTTATTCCCAACCCTAAAAATTTGCCTGAAATAAATCATATTGATGGCAACAGACAAAACTTTGCTCTAACAAACTTAGAGTGGGTTGATAGTGCCGGTAACAAACAACACGCTATCCGCACCGGATTAAAAGTTTATACAAATCGTCTTACAAAAGATGAGTTCATCCAATGTCTGTATGATGTAATTACGGGAGAATCTTATTTTTCTTTATCTCAAAGGGTACCTTATAAAGTACCTTTTCTATCGACCAAAATTCGATCAATCGCTAAAGAGCTAGGATTAGAAGAAGCTTTAGATACTTCTTTAAGAGAACAGCGAACTAAACGATCAAAAGAAAATGGTCGAAAAGCGGCAATTAGTAAAAAGGCTCAGAGACTATCTCATTAGAGAGTACACTCAAGCGAGTGGAAAAGCAGGACATCCCTATGGGATGAAGATATAGTCCGATCTTTGTAGTAATACAAAGCAGCTTGAATAAAGCGGAGAGAGCCTAGCGAACTCTCTTGAACATGTATGTAACTTATGCCGGTACTTGGAGAACTCTGGTTCAAAACTTTGGCTTCTCTGAACAAGAAGCTAAAAACATTGAGGCTCGTTATCACGAACTCTATAAAGAAAGTGATGAATGGGTAAGTAAGAAGATGAAAAAAGCCGCTATCGACGGATATGTTGATGTGGCTTTCGGTCTTCGTGTTCGTACTCCGGTAATGCATCAATGCATTCTGGGTCTACGAAATACCCCCAAGGAAGCGGAAGCTGAGAAGAGAACGGCAGGTAATGCTCTGGGTCAGAGCTACGGTCTCTTAAATTCCAGAGCGGGTATGGCTTTTAATCAAAAGGTTAGAGCTTCTAAATATGCATTGGATATTAAGCCTGTGGCTCAGATTCATGATGCTCAATACTTTTTGGTTAAAGATGATGCAGACGTTCTTCTCTGGATGAATCGCCATCTTGTGGAAGAAACCAGTTGGCAAGAAGATCCTGCCATCTTTCATCCTGAAGTGCATTTAGGCGGTGAAGTTTCAATCTTTTACCCTGATTGGGCACATGAGTGTGTTATTCCAAATAATGTAAACTCTTATACTCAACTCTCTACTGTAATCAACGACTACTTAAAGGAATTAAAGAAATGAATTATTATCTTCTCTCCCAGCATCTTGAGTTTACTTTTAAGGATGGAACCAAGAAGGAAGGTTTTACTTCCAAGATTATTACTGCTGAAGATTTGACGCTTACGGTCAAGGTTCTCAGCAATATGGAACTCTTCACCATTCAGGAATATATGAAGGCTCATGACATTAAGGATGAAGATATCGAAAACCTTGATGTCCAGCTCCTTAGCTTTACCAACCTTGGTTCCCACTTCATGGACAAGGAAGAAAATGAAGATCACGAATAATTCGGATCTCCCTCTTCCCATCCTTCTTTGGACTGTCAACGATTCCTATGACTACGTTGAAGATCCAAAGTACATCTCCGTTACTACGCTTCTCAAGCCAGTTCGACAGATCATTCTTTCTCGGCGAATCAACCAGAATGAACTCTCAGTAGATGCTGAAGACTATCTTGCAGCATCTATGGGAACTGCCATTCATGATTCGATTGAGAAGGCTTGGACTCAGAACCATGAGAAGAATCTTCAGAAGCTTGGGTTCAATGAAACTTACATCAATAAGTTCAAGGTCAATCCCAAGCCCGAAGAAGTAAAGGAAGGAGATATTCCTGTCTATCTGGAACATCGTTCCGTGAAGGAATTTAAAGGATGGAAGATTGGAGGCAAGTTTGACTTCGTTCTGAATGGTCTCCTGCATGACAACAAGAGCACCACAACGATGAAGTGGACCAAGGGATCCTCTGACAATGACTATCGGATCCAAGGAAGTCTTTACCGTTGGCTCAACCAGGACATCATCACTGAGGACTACATCCGCATCAATTTCATCTTTACGGATTGGTCCAAGGCAAATGCTTTGAAGGATCCTTCCTATCCTCAACATCGAGCTATGTATCGAGACATTCCTCTCATGAGCATTCAAGAGACGGAAGCCTGGCTGATGCAAAAGCTTTCAGTATTGGATAAGTACATGGAAGCGGATGAAAAGGATATTCCTCTTTGTCCTGAAGATATGCTCTGGCGTACTCCCACGAAGTTTAAGTTCTATTCGAATCCTCAAGCACAAAGAGCAACAAAGGTATTCGACAATCAGTGGGATGCTTATCGCTATCAGCAGATTGAGAAGAACGGTCAAGGAATCATCAAGACCTTTGTCGGTGAAGCTCGTCGTTGCAGGTACTGCAATGCGTGTTCTCTCTGCTCGCAATTCACAAAGGAGTTTCCAAATGGGACTTGATATGTATCTTTATACGGATAAGTCAGTTGATCCGGAAAAGAAGATTGATGATGAAGAAGCACTTGCTTATTGGAGGAAGTGCTATCCGATTGACGATTACTTTCGAATGATGGGATCCAGAATTAATGAGTATGGTTCTCTCTTCTATGTAAGCAGACATACTCTTGAAGTTCTTCTTCAGAACTGTCTGGATATTTACATCGGTAAAAAGGACAGTAAAACCTTCTTCTATGATTCTTCTAGAGAAATCTATGAAGGAGAACTGAAGGATACCATTGAACAACTGGCTAATCTTTTACACGAACGCCCGAACAGTAGATTTATTTATCTTGCTGACTGGTGATAAAGATGATTGATTTAACGAATGTTAAAGGTCATCCGTGCATTGAAGAACTTGTTGATGTTCTGTGCAATAAGACTCAGAACAATGATAGAAATTACTACACCATTGAAGTAGTTTATTTCCTTGGCAAGATGGCATCCACCATGAGAACCATCATCAACACAAAGGATCGAGGCAAGATCCCTGTGAATGTGTATGGTCTTCTGTTGGGTGCCTCAGGCTTTGGCAAGGGCTACAGCATGTCCTTTATGGAAAACGAATTGATCCGAGGATTCAAGCAGCGTTTTCTTCAGGACACGATGCCGAACATTGTGGAGAACCGTTTGAACCTTCTGGCTCAGGAACGTGCTCTTCGCAATGGTACAGAAGAGTCTGTAGAGAAGGATATTCTCCTGGCTGAATATAAGCGTGCAGGAGCATATTGTTTCACCTTTGACAGCGGTACTGCTCCTGCCATTAAACAGCTTCGGGACAAGTTGCTTCTTGCCGGATGCGGTTCATTGAACCTTCAGATTGATGAGATTGGATCCAATCTTGTTAGTTGTTCAGAGATTCTGAATCTGTATCTGGAACTGTTTGACTTGGGTATGGTCAAGCAGAAACTTGTGAAGAACACTGTGGACAACAGTCGTTCGGAAGATCGAGATGGTTCTACTCCCGCCAATCTCTTGATGTTTGGTACTCCCGTCAAGCTCTTTGACGGTGGTCAAACGGAAGATCAGTTCTACTCCTTCCTGGAAATCGGATATGCCCGTCGATGTCTCTTTGCTCTGGGCAAAGTGGACAAGAAGGCTATCTATTCCATGACTCCCGAACAGATCTTTCAGAACCTCACAAGCTCTTCCAACAAGACCATTGTGGATAAGTGGAGTCAGAGATTTACCAATCTTGCCGATCCGACAAAGTTCGGGTGGGAACTTGATGTTTCGGATGAAGTCTCAATTCTTTTGATTGAGTACAAGACCAACTGTGAGAAGTTGGCTGATACCTATCCGGATCATGAAGAGATCAAGAAGGCTGAACTCTCTCACCGTTACTTCAAGGCTCTAAAGCTTGCAGGAGCTTTGGCATTTATTGACGAATCCATGGAAGTAACCAAGGAACATCTTCTTCAGGCAATCAAGCTTGTGGAAGAATCCGGTAAGGCTTTCTCTTCGATTCTCACAAGAGAGAAGAGTTACATGAAGCTGGCTAAGTACATCGCCAATGTAGGTACAGAAGTCACTCATGCAGACCTTACGGAAGCTCTTCCTTTCTACAAGTCAGGCATTGCTGCTCGAAACGAAATGCTCTCCTTGGCTATCGCTTGGGGATACAAGAACAACATCTTGATTAAGAAATCCATTACGGATGGTATTGAGTTCTTTAAGGGTGAATCCTTAAAGCCTACTGATCTTAGCAAGATGATCCTTTCGTATTCCACGGAAATGGCTTACAACTATGTCAATGAGTATGGTCCTTGGGATAAGTTAAATGTTCTGTTCCAAGGAGCCGGATATCATTGGGCGAACCATCACTTTAGAGATGGTCATCGTTGTAATGAGTGTGTGATTCCCGGCTTCAATATGGTGGTGATTGATGTTGATTCTACGACTACAATCGCTACAGTTGAAGAATTGTTCAAGAACTACAAGTATATTCTGTATACGACAAAGCGTCATGGTGAAGATGGTAAGGACAGATTCCGTCTAATCTTCCCGTTGAACTATGAAGTTAAACTCGATGTGGATGACTACAAAGAGTTCATGAACAATGTGTTCAAATGGCTTCCATTTGATACGGATGAATCTTCCAATCAACCTTCCAAGAAGTGGCTTTCTTGCCCCAACGGACAATACATCATTCATGATGGTTCTCTGTTGGATGCCTTGAAGTTCATTCCCAGAACCAAGAGAAATGAAGAATACTTGAAAGAGAACTCTAAGATAGCGAATCTTGGTAATCTCGAACGCTGGTTTGCTTCTCGTATGGAACCAGGTAACAGAAACAATATGCTCTTCAAGTATGCAATGATTCTTGTGGACAACGGGTTAAGTCTTAGAGAAGTAGAGGTAAAACTGAAGAAATTTAATAAACAGTTAAACGATCCGGTTACTGATGAAGAACTGGATAAATCCATTCTCGTTAGTGTTGCAAAGAAAGTTAAACAATGAGCGAAAATCAGAACGATCAACTCGTATTGATCTGTGGAGCATCAGCCTCAGGTAAGAGCGCTTCTCTCCGTAATATTCGGAACCAAGAGAAGTGGCTCTATATGGGCACTGAGGCTGGGAAACGTCTTCCCTTCAAGAATAAGTTCCGTAGTGCTCGTGTGGATGATCCGATGCAGGTTATTCAGGCATTTGATTATGCAATCGAGCATCGAGATGAAATCGAGGGAATCATTGTGGATTCCCTTACGTTCCTTATGGAACAGTTTGAGAGCAAGTATGTTCTTACTGCATCAAACGGACTTAGAGCGTGGACAGATTATCAACAGTTCTTCAAACTGTTGATGCAGGATAAGGTTATTAAGTTCAATAAACCTGTTATCTTTACCGCTCATACTCAACGTATTCTCAATGAGAATACCGGAGAGTTTGAAGTCTCTGTACCTGTTAAAGGTGCTTTGAAGGGAAATGGTCTGGAAGCTTATTTCTCTTGCATCGTAGCCGCCAAGAAGATTCCTGTTAAGGATCTGAAAGAATATCAGAATGATCTTCTTCATATTACTGAAGAGGAGGAAGCTGTCGGTTACAAGCATGTCTTCCAGACTTTGATTACCCGTACCACTACCGGAGAACGTATTCGTTCTCCCATGGGTCTTTTTGAACGGAAGGAGACGTACATGGACAATGACTGCCAACTCCTTCTGGATCGTCTTAATGAATTTTATAAGGAATAAATAAATGTCTATCTTTTCGAACCTTGATACCGCCAATGTTACCGCTGATAAGGACGTTCTTGGCGGTGGTTACTCTCCTCTCGAAACCAACATCTATGAAGCCACTATCAAGGCTGTGTACATTACTGTGAGCCGCAGTGGTGCTATGGCTGCTAATCTCGTTGCCGATATTGATGGTCGCGAATATCGTGAACAACTTTGGATCACGAACAAGGAAGGCAAGCCGTACTACCTTTCGAAGAAGAGCGGTGAAAAGATCTTCCTTCCCGGCTTCACGATCATGAACGATATCTGCCTTTGCACTACCGGCAAGGAACTCAAGCAGCTTGAGCCTGAACTTCGTACCTTCAAGATCTATGACTTTGATACGAAGCAGGAACTTCCGAAGGAGGTTCCGACGATTGTCGAGCTTCAGGATTGTGTTGTGGATCTCGGCATTGTCTACGAAGTCGTTGACAAGACTGCCAAGAATGATGCCGGTGCTTATGTTCCGACGGGTGAAACCAAGGAACAGAACGTCATCAACAAGGTGTTCCATCATGAGTCTCATCGTACCGTCAATGAGGCTCGTGAACACAAGGATGCTTCGTTCTATGATAAGTGGCTTGAAAAGAACAAGGGTCAGATCCGTAATCGAGCTAAGGGCGTTGGCGAAGCTCCCAAGGGTGGTATGCCCGGTATGCCTTCCAAGCCGATGAATCAGTCTGCTCCTAAGCCTGCTCCGCTCTTTAGCTGATGGACATTGACTTACCGTTAAGTATCAAGTTGGGGCGTAAGAACTACGCCCTTAACTTGAACTTTTATAGAAACGCTCACTACCAGATACTGAACAAACTCAAGGTTACCTTTGGTTCCTTGATTCAAGAGAAGATTGCTCAGTTACCTCGGTATCAGAGCG
>CALVEJ010000103.1 GCA_944326535.1 Candidatus Gastranaerophilales bacterium
TACTTCCGCAAAAATATTTAGTTTTCAGTCCCTGCCTTCCTCTGTCAAGGCAGGTAGTAATCTTTACTTCGAGGGCTCTGCCCTCTAGGCATTGAGTTACTTCCGCAAAAATATTTAGTTTTCAGTCCCTGCCTTCCTCTGTCAAGGCAGGTAGTAATCTTTACTTCGAGGGCTTTGCCCTCTAGGCATTGAGTTACTTCCGCACAAGTATATTATCACAAGCCATTTCAAAATGGTCGGGATGACACGATTTGAACGTGCGACCCCCTCGTCCCAAGCGAGGTGCGCTACCAAGCTGCGCCACATCCCGATATTACCACTCATTTATCTTTACAGGCGCAGCTTGGTTTTTAATTTATATACTGCCCGCAGAAGCTTCGCTTCTGACTTAGCATACCTCCATTGTAACGATACTTAATCGTCCCAACGGAGTCCTTGCCACATCCCGATATTACCACTCATTTATCTTTACAGGCGCAGCTTGGTTTTTAATTTATATACTGCCCGCAGAAGCTTCGCTTCTGACTTAGCATACCTCCATTGTAACGATACTTAATCGTCCCAACGGAGTCCTTGCCACATCCCGATATTACCACTCATTTATCTTTACAGGCGCAGCTTGGTTTAATTAGTATACGGCACACAAAAACTTCGTTTTTGTCTTTGCCTGCCTCTAAAAGAATGATACTCAATCATTTTTTTAGAGTTCTTTGCCCGCAGAAGCTTCGCTTCTGACTTAGCATACCTCCATTGTAACGATACTTAATCGTTCCAACGGAGTCCTTGCCACATCCCGTTTATTGATATTTATACGAGTATTGATTTATCTTGTGCAATGCATTTTTTCAATGTACGATTTTTAAGTATTTAAAGTTTAACAACAACAAATATCATCGTCAAGAACTTTTAAAATATACACAAGATACACGTTTATCTTGAAATCCTCATTTTCCTTGTAACTTTAATCAAATGCCATCCGTATCGTGTTTTCACAGGATCGGAAACCCCTCCGATAGGGGTTGAAAAAGCTGCATATTCAAACTCGGGAACCATTTGTCCTCTGTTAAAATAGCCAAGGTCACCGCCCTTTTCTTTTGAAGGACATTTAGAATACTCTTTTGCCAAGGTTTCAAAATCTTCGCCTTCCGTAATTCTGGATTTTAGTGCCCAGGCTTCATCCTCAGTATCAACCAGTATATGACTTGCTCTGACGGTTTTATACATTGTAGGATCCTCTTCCTCTGCCATAACGGCATTTCCGTTATAATTTAAAACCGCCGGCAAGCAAAATACACCGGCAAATAAAATGCAAAATGCTATTTTCAAAAATACATTTCTAAAATTTTTCATTCTAAACCCCTTCATTTTTCTTTTCAAATTGTAATAAAAGTTTCAACAAAAAACAACACCATCTCCGGTTAGACTGTTAAATATCATTTGATAATCAAATAAACTGATGTTAAAATAAGACCTATCAATAAAAACTCATCGGAATTAAGATATGCTGACAAAAGAAATTTTAAATAAATTCAAAAATCTGACAATATTATGCATCGGGGACATAATGCTGGACAGATTTTGCTATGGAGATGTTGAAAGAATTTCACCCGAAGCGCCCGTGCCGATTTTTAAAATACTAAAAGAAAAATCAATGCTTGGCGGTACAGGCAATGTAATAGCAAACCTTGCATCTTTAAATATAAAAACAAAATACGCTGGAGCAACCGGTAATGATGATTCTGCGGTTATGATAGAAAAATTTCTTTCCGATGCAAAATGTAAATATTCCCTTATAAAGCCGGAGAATTATAATACAACAACAAAAATCAGAATGATTGCAAGCAACAATCACCTTCTTCGATCTGACAAAGAGGACTTTTTAATACTCAATGACGACCAGACATCTCAATTTGAAAAACTTGTTGAAGTGGAAATCAAAGACTCTGATATAGTCCTTGTATCTGACTACAAAAAAGGTCTGCTTACAAACAAAACCACTCAAATGATAATTTCTCTTTGCAAAAAACACAACAAAAAGGTTCTGGTTGATCCAAAAGAAAGAGATTTTTCAAAATATTCAAATGCAGATATAGTAAAACCAAATTTAAAAGAATTTGAACTGGTAAGCGGAGAAAAATTTAATACTCAGGCTCCGGATTTTAAATTAAAAATAAAAGCCTCTGCTCTTGAAGTTATGAAAAAATACAATATAAAAAATCTGCTTATTACTCTTAGTAAAGACGGAATGATTTTTATTCCCCAAGCAGGCGATGCTATTCAAATAAGTGCCGAAGCAAAAGAAGTCTTTGATGTTTCCGGTGCTGGAGACACATCTCTTGCCGTGCTGGGTGCATCAATTGCTGCTGGTGCTAGTATCACAGATGCAATGAAGCTTGCAAATCTTGCATCGGGAATAGTAGTCGGAAAGCTTGGAACAGCCTGTGTCACACCGGATGAACTCGGACAGGCTATTGACAGATCAAACGGCATGCACAAACTATCACAGGTTTCAAAAATTATTTCAAGAGAAGATGCAATCAAAAAAGCAAAAGAGCTCAAAGAAAAAAACAAAATCATAGGTTTTACAAACGGATGTTTTGATGTAATGCACCTCGGACACATTCATTCATTTGCCAGCACAAAAAATGAATGCGATGTTCTCTTTGTCGGTATAAATACGGACAAATCAGTAAAAAGACTGCGTGGCGACAAATACCCGCTTCAGGATGAGAAAACAAGATCATATGTTGTCGCATCATTAGAATTTGTTGATTACGTTGTATTATTCGATGAAGACACAGCTCTTGGACTTGTAGAAGACCTAAAACCGGACTTAATAGCAAAAGAAGGCTACAAAATACAGAACTGGCCCGAAGCACAAAAAGTTTTGTCCTATGGCGGACGTGCAATAGAACTTGAAAGAATAGAGGATTACTCAACTTCTGCAGTTCTGAAAAAAATAGATGGACTAAATCTGGATACAAAAGGAGAGGAACCCCTTAATGTTTGAAGAAATAAACAAAGATTTTGACACAATTTCCGAAAATTTTAAAAAGATAAAAACACTTACTCCAAAAATTGAAGAAGTTTGCAAAATATGCATAGACTCACTAAAAAACGGCGGAAAAGTTATGTTCTGCGGCAACGGGGGGTCAGCAGCTGATTCACAGCATCTGGCAGCAGAACTTGTCGGCAGATATAAAATGAACCGTCCGGCATTAAATTCCGTTGCACTCACAACAGATACCTCAATTCTGACTGCTGTAGGAAATGACTTCGGATATGACACAATATTCGAAAGACAGGTTGAAGGCATAGGCAAAAAAGGGGATGTCCTTGTCGGACTTTCAACAAGCGGTAACAGCAAAAATGTTCTTCTGGCTATGCAAAAAGCAAAAGATATGGGAATAAAAACCGTTGCGTTTACAGGAGAAAAGGGCGGAAAAATGAAAGATTTTGCAGATTATGCAATTAATGTAACGTCTGACACAACCAATCATATTCAGGAAATGCATATTGCAGTCGGTCACATAATCTGCGGATATATTGAAAAAGCCCTTGCGCCCAAAATCAAAGCTCTGTTTCTGGACAGAGATGGAACAATAAACGAAGACTACGGTTTTACTTATCAAACAGAGAAGCTTGACTTTATTGACGGGATTTTTGATCTTTGCAAAAAAGCACAGGACAAAGGTTTTAAAATTTTTATAATCACAAATCAATCCGGTGTAGACAGGGGATATTTCTCTCTTGAACAGATGAATGCTTTCAATGATTACATGAAAAACGAATTCAAAAAAGAAAATATAGAAATTACTGACATATACTGCTGTCCATATCTTGAACATCCGGACAGAAAGCCGCTGCCGGGTATGTTCTTAAAGGCTAAAGACCGCTACAACATAGATATGGAAAATTCTATTGCCATAGGAGACAAAGAAAGAGATGTTGAAGCAGCTCTGAACGCAGGAGTAAAAACAACATATCTTTTCTCAAAAACGGCAGAAACATCCAAAGGTACAATTGTGGAAAAATTGGCGGATATCAAATTTTAAAAACATTAAAAGTCGGTGATACTTGGGCAGGATAATAGTAAATATTATTTTTGCCTGCCTGTGTAGTTTTTTGTTTTTTCTGTACTGATTTTTGAAACATGTTTGCCGTGATGTTTCTTGCAATCGGAGTAATCAAATTGCAAGCAAGTATTGATGCACCGACGGCAGCAATAACGCCGACACCGTTCTTGTACAAATTGTAGTCTTTGAGTGCCCTATTCAGTATACCCTTTGCAGTTTTTACCTTGCTTTTTTCATCTATTACCCGCCCGAATACCGACATCAACATAGGATTGTTTTTAATTATCCTGTTTCTGTCCATCGGTGATTTGCTCAACAAATCTATTGAACCATTGTAAAAATCACTAAGGTTTCCTACGTGTTTCTTTTTGTCTATAATACGATGCTGCCTGTAAAACTCACTCAAACCTTTTATAAAATCACTTGCGGAATTCGGTGTTGTTTTAAATTTTTCAATGCATTCAAAAGATTTCTCGGTAAGTATTTTGCCCCTTTCAAGTAAAGAATCGGCATATTTTTTTATTGCCTGGCAAATAGTATAATACAAGACTACATTTATAGCTCCGTCCGCTGTCTCCTGCGGAATAAGGAACTGTTTTTCTTTTTTATCTATATCCTTGTTTGTAATAATCATGCCAAGCTGGGCTGCAGAGCTCAAAAACCAGCCCAGTGCACCAAGATGTATCAAAGACTGCCCTACATCTTCAGCATATTTGCTCCATATTTTTCTAAGTATAATTTGCAAAGGATTAGCCATCAGTTTCTTTCACCTCCGGTTTTTTCTCCCTGCTGATTTTATCCCTGAATACTGGAGTAAGCCATTTTGTGATGGCTTTTGTAATAGGAGCATCAATCAAAAAGTTTGTAAACACCATCGCAAATGTAGCAAGTATAGTACCCATTGTCTTGACATAATTGTTATGTATCCTTGCAAACTCTTTAGGTGTTTTGCTTGGATTGTCATATGTAATTTTGGGCATAAAAATGTCACGTTTTCTCATCGGTGCAACCGACTTCACAAAGTTGTTTTCAATTTTTGTCACAGAGTATCTTGCAAAGTTTTTGGCACAATATATAGCCCCGTATCGAACAGCAACTCCCACGCATGTGCCCGCAATAATTTTGCCTATAGTTCTGGCAACAGAAACAGCCCTTGTTTCATCATCAGCAGAATGATTAAAATAGTCAATTACGGGCTGCATAAAAAGAGCAGTTGCACCCTGTATAAGCCGCTGCTCAGGCGAATTTATATATTTCCCGATTTTGTCGGCCACAAAATTTCGGGTTTTGTTATTTACAACAATTGTCATTTTATAATTCCGCTGTGACATGTATAGAATGCATGAAATGCATTTTTTTTGCTACGTACGGCATTGTTACTTAAGTTTTTGTAACAAAAATTCCGGCATAGTGTTCAAAATTTAATACTCTATCACAAAGCCTTTAAACAAATCCCTAAAACCTGTTTTTTTCTCAGGTTCCGATTGTATCGGCTGTGTTTGTTCTTCTGTATTTTGCGGAGGTCTTTGTTTAGCTTCTATTTGTCTTATTGCCTGATTTGTATAGTATGTCCGCTCAAGATTTTCCAAAGGTCGTGAACCGTCAGTAGAAAACATGCGTGAATTTACTGCCTCAGGCAGGGGCATATAGTTGTCGGCAAGTGCAAAACCGAATGTACAGAATATAGATAAGATTAAAAATAAAAACTTTTTCATAAAAAATACTCCGTTAGAGATTTTCCTGTTTATTTTGTTTTTTGCGTGGTTTTCTTGTTGCAACAACCCTGCCGATATCCGGAGCGCAGGTGATTTCAAAATGGAATCGTCCGAATTTTTGATCAAGGTCATATTTGTTGTTAAGCCCAAAGCCCCAATACATACGAGCAGCAAGATCCTGTCTTATATTTATACGCAGACCAAGACCCCAGCTCATCAGTAACTCTCCGCTGTCAATACTTGAACCGTCCGCTTTGTATGGAAATATCATACCGTTATCCCAGAATACAGCCCCTTTTATCATTTCTCTAGGATAGATATAGCCGAGCCTGTCTGAGCCCACACGTTTTGGAAGTATAGGCAGAGGGGTTATGACTTCCGCACTTGCAAAATAGCCGCTTTTTCCAAGAAGAAGACCTTCAGAATACCCTCTGACCGTAGACAGACCGCCTATCTGGAATTGTTCCATCCACGGCAGGTCATTGTCAGGAGAATATTGTCCTGACAGCCTAAACTGTCCGATAATACCCTTGCCGAAGTCATGCAATCTTGTAATATTACCTTCGTACTTGAAAAAATCAGTATCTCCGCTCAGAGCCTTAAATCCGACAGATCCGTAATGTCCCGTAAACCAGATACCCTTGTCCGTATCTTTTCTGGCAGTAAAGCCCTGTGTAACAGAAAAAGTACCCTTGTCGTAGAACTTGAAGTCAGAAATATCAGACGTAGAGTGTTTTATATTTGCCGCCGTGTAGGAACTGATATTGACATCCTGTCTGTCAAACAAAGGATGAGTTGCGTATACAGAATAAACCTGAGATGTACCGCCGACACCGAAAGCTCTCATAGGACCGTTTACAACAGAAATATTCCCTGCCGAAACAGAAGCCCCCAGTCTGGTGCCGTATTTGCCGACCGGAATATTGTAGTCCATGAACCCTACTCTGTTACCTCTTCCCAGATAGCCGCCCACAGAAAATCTGTCTCTGAAACCAAACAAACTGTCTGTTGTAAGCATTGTACCAAATCTTCCGACACCTACAGCCTGTCTGCCCTGATTGTCAGTCATAAAAGCAAGGCGGAAAGGAAAAGGCTCCATTGTATTGAGAGTAATATCAGTTTGTCCTTGTTCTTCGCCTGCGCTCAAGCCGACTTTTATTTTTGCGGTATTGTTGTTATTGAATTTTATAACATCTTTTTCTATATCAGAGATTTTTAGGATATCTCCTTCTTTCTGGTTCATCCTTTTTTCAATGAAAGAATCTCTTGTCCATCTGTTGCCTTCAACTTTAACTTTTCCGACCGTACCTTCCATCAGTCCGATTTTTAGCACACCGTCAGAAAGATTTTGAGGAGGGAGATATGCTTTTGACGTAACATAATCGCCAAGAATGTAGCATCTTGTTATTCCGTTTACAACCTTTTTTATATCCTCTATAGTAACCGGCTGAGAGAGAAGAGGTGATGCAAGCTGCTGAAGCTCTTCCTGTGTAAATATCTTTGAGTCGGGAAATTCAACTCTGACAATTTTTGCCCTGACTTCATTTGAATCTCCGGGTTTTGAAAGATTGGTTTCAACAATAATAGGCGGTCTTTTGTTATTAAACTTTTTATCTTTGCTTTGAGGAACAGGTATAGGATTTATAGCATTTTGAAGTTTTTTGTTGTTATAAAATTTGTATTTTTTCTCATCTTCAACGGACTGTACGTACTCCTGCTTCAATTCTTCAGCAGTTTTAACATTATTTTCTTCTTTAACAATAGTTGCTTCGGTGTGTTTTTGCAAAGTTTCATTTATATTTTTGTTTTTAGAAGTATTTGAAGCTGCAGGAACACCGGATGAAGGAATAGGAACTATTGTTTTTGATGAAGCAGTTGTTTTTGTTTCCGCTTTAGACTGAGGCGGTGAAGAAACAGCTTTTTTGTTAACGGCAGGAATAGCCGCTGGCTTTTGATTTACAGTAGGAGCAGATATTGTCTTGTTAGAAGAAGGTGTGGGAACCGCTGCTATACGGCTTGCTTGATTAGGTGTTTTTGGGGGTGTCTCTTTTTTTGCGGCAGCAGCCTGCTGTGTTTTTTTTGCAGACGGAACAGGAGTCTTTACGGACGCAGAGATATTTACCCCCGCCGCCATCGGCACAGGAGCAGCATTCTTCGTACGATCCCCAACAGTTTCTGAAGCTATGCTAAGGTTTTGGCTTAATAAGCACAGGCTTATTAAGAATATTAATCTCTTCATCCTAATCTATATTCCTACACGTAATATCAATATATCTTATTCAACAATTCAAAGTCAACAAAAGTAAAGAAAATATTAATACGGATATATTATTTACTATATAAACCAATTAAGGTATGATAATAACAGTCAGTGGAATATGGGGAGTGCATGAAAAAGTTGCCTAAGAAAAAATCCGGTTCGAGCTATTTAAAACTTTTTAAACAGTCTCTTGCGCTGTCTTTTTCACTGTTTTTATTCGGCTCGCAGGGCTCTTATGCCTCAAATATTCAGGGAGATTCGAATTTTAATACAAATGTTTCAAACCCCGGCGGAGGAAACATATTCGATATATCAGGCGGTATACAGTCCGGAAATGCAAATATACTTCACTTTTTCAACTTTATACTTTCCCAGGGCGATACAGCTAATCTGATCTTCGGTCAAAACAGCAAATATGTGGGTCTTGTTGATACACAGATTGTAATCAACGGTATTTTAAATGCTATGAAAAACGGCACTATCGGAGGAGATGTTGTTTTTGTTTCTCCCGAAGGTATGCTCGTCGGACAAAGCGGCATTATGAATATGGGCAGCTTACAGCTCATTACACCGAATACTTCTGCCTACAATGACGTTATAGCAAAAGGTTCAGCGGTAAGACTGTCTGACATTGACACATTATCCTCTGACAGTACAACCTCTCAAACGGAAATAAACGGAAAAATCTTTGCAAACGGCGCAATAAACATTAATGATGCAAACTCCGTCACACTGGGTGCAAACTCTGATATTGTTTCGGGGTTCAATGCAAACGGTTTTGCAAAAACAATGACGGGGGATCTATCTGACATTGTTAACGATAACGGAATAGTTGATTCTCAATATATGACAGGCGAAAACGGAGATATCAGGATTGTCTCCAAAAATATTGACTCCTCAAATCTTTTCTCCAGAGACGCAACCATTCAATCCACCGGTGATGTCTCAATTCAAACTGCAAATACTACGGGTACACAAATCAGACTGACATCCAAAATTGATGCCGGCGGCAACGTAACAATCGGCAACTACTCATCAACCAGCCCGACAGAAGGAACCACAACAATTGTTGACGTAAGAAACGAAGTCAACTCCGGCGGCAATATAGCAATAAACGGAAACGAAGTATCAATCGGAGAAGATGCAAATCTTAATGCATCAAATACCGGCGGAAGAATTGATGTAAACACAAGTTCCAGCCTGATTTTAAACTCAAACGCTACGGCTGATGCCGGTATAAATATTGATACCGGTGAGTTTGAGCAAGGTGCAAATTCTGCTATCACAAACAATTCTTCAGGAGATATCAATATTGATGCATCAATGATTACGCAAAACGACGGGGCATCAATTACAAACAACGGACAGGACAGCAATATAATCATATCTTCTGTCGGAACGGCAAATCTTGGCAATATTTCGCTTACAAATGCTCAAAATGAAGGAAATACTATCAGCATTTCCTCAGGAAATCTTGTGTTAAATGACACAATAAATTCAAACAAAAATATTAACATAGATGCAAGAACAATTACACAAAACGGCAGTGATTATACCGCACTTCAGGCGGGTTCGGATATAACACTCAACACCAGATACGGAAGCATCGGTTCATCTTCTCAAGCATTGAATATGTCATCCGGCGGTGAAGTTGTTCTTGATACTATGGGCAACGGCGGAGCATACATTCATGGAACCGGAGATAACGACCTGACAATTGCTGCCGGAAACAACCTGACAGAACTTGATGCAACGAGCGACAACGGAATAAATATTACCGGAAACATTGTATCAAACGGAGATGTAAATCTTGAAGCATCAACAGGAATTAACCAAAGTTCAAATGCCAACATAAACAGCTATTCAGGCTCGGTAAATCTTACAAACAACGATTCCGGAAACATTAATACTGGCAACATCACAAGCTCACGGGGAAATGTTACAATTTCAAACAATGCTTCTGACGGTTCCGTAAATCTGGGAGGACTTGTCGAGTCACAAAGAGGTCAAATTAATATTGATGCACAGCGGAATATTACACAAACCGGTACGGACAAAACACTTCAGGCATCCGGCAGCATAGACTTGAATGCAGTATCCGGAGATATAGGTACGGACGATCAAAGAGTTATTGTTTCTACCGATGCCGATGTTACAGCAAATGCAGGCTCAGCTCTCAATATCGAAGGTGAAGACACAAATATTGACCTTTCAAAAGTCACGGCAGGAACCGATTACAACCTTGGAACAACTGGCGAAGGCGAAATTCTTGTAAACGGTCCTTTCAATAATGAAAACGGCGGAATAAAACTTGAAACAGATAAAACACTCAACATAACCGACAGTATTTCCGCAGCGGGTGATATCACTCTTACAACAAACAACGGTGTAAATCAAAGTGAAGGCACCCAAATTACAAGCGGTACAGGCAATGCACAGAGCGGAAATATTACCATAACAAATACCGGTGAGGGCGGTATAAATATAAATTCTGCAACTGCAAACAAAGGCGGTGTTACTGTTTCAAATACAGAAACAGCTACCGGTGATGTAACCGTCGGAGGTATTACAGCCAATGGCGGAGATATAAATATAGAAAATTCGGCAGAAGGCGGAAATATTGTACTCGAAAACACATTGCAAACAGATTCAAATATTGAATTATCCGCAGCAAATAGTATTCTACAAAGTGCAGATTTATCCGGCATGGCGCTTTCTGCACAAAACAATATAAATTTGATTGCAGCAGGCACTGTAGGAACCGCAGAAGACTTTATACAAATGTCAGCAGGAAATATTGTCAATGCGGCAGGTTCCGATATATATCTTGAAAGTCCTGAAGCTGACTTAAAAACAGGAACAATTACAGCAGCCAATACGGTAAATCTTAATACTACAGGAAACACAATTCTTAATGACCTGATTTCGGGAACAGATATAACAATAAATTCAACGGGAAATATCACTCAAAATACAGCTGACCCGCAGCAGCAGACAATAAATGCTGCAGGTAATCTTTCTCTTACATCAACCGGCGGGGATATCGGTGATTACACAGGAGACGAAGTTAAATCAATAGTTTTCAGTGCGCAGGGAGACCTTCAGGCAAACGCACAAAGCGGTTCCGTTGCACTGAACGGCATAGACACAAACATTGATACGGCAAATATAAATGCCGGTCAAAATATTGATTTGACAACAACAAATTCAGGAAACATAACAGTTTCAAACCAGCAGAATGTGACGGGACACATTAACCTGAACTCGGCTCAAAATATTGAACTAAACCAGTCAATATCAGCAACAGAAGATATTACGCTCACAGCAAACGGCGATGTTGTACAATCAGAAGA
The DNA here is from genome assembly GCA_944326535.1 of Candidatus Gastranaerophilales bacterium. GTDB lineage: Bacteria > Cyanobacteriota > Vampirovibrionia > Gastranaerophilales > Gastranaerophilaceae > Limenecus. The sequence continues at coordinate 11,405 of CALVEJ010000103.1, forward strand.
ATTAACGGAAACAGCACTTACTTCTGATGCGGATATAAATATTACTGCAGTAAATGCTGGTACTGCTGACAAATCTATTATTGTAAATGCACAGGGTTCGGTTAATGTCGGAACTCAGGATATGCATGCGGGCAATATTTATCTTGAAGACAATACCGGTGATTTTAATATCGGACAAATGTTTGCGGACAACAATCTGTCATTAAATGCACAGGGCAATATCGTTCAAACAGACAACTCCGTTGTCGGCATAACCTCATCCGGCAATGTCACGCTCAATAGTGCTTCCGGAAATATAGGAACAGAAGATGCTTCACTCAAATTAAATGTCACGGGTGACAACTCTTCGTTTAATGTTACCAACTCAGAAAATGTATACGTTGAAAGCCCCAACAGCAGCTTAAACACAGGCAACATCAATGCCAACGGTTCAGTAAACATAGCTACAACAGAGTCAGGCGGTGTTAACTTAAACGGTCTTATCAATGCAAATGATATTACAATTCATGCAGTAGACAGTATTGTCCAAAATCCTGATAATACAAACAAAACTCTTGAAACTGACGGAAATCTTACTTTGATATCAGACAGGGGCAGCATCGGAACATCAGATGAGACAGGTACGGCAATTCGCTTTAGCACCGGCACTGACGGTGTTCTCAGGGCTGAAGCGCAGCAGGGATCCGTATTTCTTAATGGTATAGACACGGATATCAATACGGGAACTATTCTGGCACAAGATGATATAGACCTGACAACAACAAACTCCGGAACAATTACCGTAAGTGATGCACTTAATGCACAAGGACATATAAAACTTGATTCAGCAGAGTCATTGACTCTCAACGGGGACTTAACAGCAGGAGATTACATTGATCTTACGGCAAACAGCGGTGATGTAAATCTGAATTATATACTGACAGCAGGAAATGATATAGATATATCCGCCAGCGGAAATATTACACAAGACTCAAATCAAAACGGAACAACAATAAACGCCGGCAGAGATGTAAATCTTGCTGCGGGCGGAAATATAGGTTCTCAGGACAAGTCAATAATTTTGAATGCGGACGGTACGGTAAATGCACAGGCAGGAAGCACCGGTGTTCCGGTTCCGGGTAGTATTTACCTGACAAGCAGTAATAAAACCATTAACACCGGCGTAATTTCAGCTGCGGACAATATCAGAATAAATGCCACAGGCACAGGCAATGATATTAATCTTACTAATAAAATAACAGGACAAAATATTGACCTTCAAACAGAAGGAAGCATTACGCAAAACATTGCGCAAGGAGGTCCTGACAGATCTATTGATGCATCCGGCAACCTAAACCTTGCGGCAGGAGAAAATATCGGGCAGACAGGCAATGCAATTGATTTTTCCGCCGACGGAAGTCTTAATGCCGCAGCAACAAACGGCTCAGTTGTTCTAAACGGTATTGATACAGACATAAACACTCAATCTATATCTGCGGGAACAGATATAGACCTTAAAACAACGATTGTTGATGACCCGTCAAAGGGAAATATAACTGTACATGATGAATTAAGTACCGCAAATGGTTACATAAGTCTCGATTCAGCGAAAGAACTTGAGTTAAATCACAATATATCCGCCGGAAAATACGTAAACCTTGCGGCAAACGGCGGAATTATTCAAAACGAAGCAAATTCAATAACAAGCGGAACAAACTTACAATCCGGTACAGAAGACAGCTATATCCACATAGCCAACAACGGCGGCGGAGATATTGTGCTCAACAATGTCAACGCAAAAGGGGAGATAACAATCAGCAATTCAGGAGAGTCCGCAGAAAACGGAGATATTACTCTTGGAACAATAAACTCTCAGAATTCCAATATTACCGTACAAAATTCGATTGAAAACAAAGATATAGTTATTAACAACAATCTTAATGCAGCAGGAAACATTGATCTCAGAGCACAGGGAAATATTTCTCACACGGGCACAGGTCTTGCGCTGAATTCAGGAAACAACATCTATCTTGCCGGTTCCAATATCGGAACAAATGACAAAGCGCTTACCCTAAATGCACAAGGCTCCGTTGGTGCTGACGGAAACAATATTTATCTTGAAAGTACAAACAAAGACCTGACAATCTCGGGCATAAATCAAAATTCACAAGAAGCAAACGGAAATATCAGCCTTTCTACTACAGAAAGCGGAAATATCAGAATTGACGGACTTGTTAAAGGCGGTAATGTTTCGATTAATGCGGCACAAGGCATATATCAGCAAAACGGACTTGAAAAAGCAATTGATGCTTCTTCAAATCTGACACTTACTGCACAGGACGGAAGTATCGGAAGCAGAGACACATCTTCGGGCGGAGCAATAAACTTCTCTGCCGGAGGAGAGCTTCAGGCTGATGCATCAGAAGCAATTGTTCTAAACGGTATTGATACAGATATTGTTACAAGCACCATTAATGCGGGAACGGACATTGACCTTACCACAACAAATTCCGGCAATATTATAGTAAATGATGCACTCACAACAACAAACGGATATATAAGCCTAAACTCAGCACAGGGGCTGGATATTTCTCAGAATATAAATTCTTCTGATTATGTAAAACTCAATGCCCAAGACGGTGATATTTCTTTGAGTTCTGACATAACAGCAAATTCATATATTGATATAGATGCCAACGGAGACATCACCCAAACCGCAGGTTCGCTGCTTGCAAACGGACAGGATTCAACAGCAACCGGAATTTCCGTCACATCAAACGGCGGCAGCATTACTGTTACAAATGCGTCAACCCAAAACGGTGCAATTGAAATAAATGCAAACAAAATAGAAATAGAACACCCTGCCATACCCGGAGACGAAGATACGCCTGAAACTCCCGGTTACACAGAAACAATTGCCGGAGACATAAACGTCGGCGGAATTTCTGCAAACGGCGGAAATATTTTAATTCAAAATGATGCACAGGATCAAAATATAAATCTTACCGGAGAAATTAGAGGAACAAATGATATCCAAATTTCTTCTCAAGGTGATATTTCGCAAACAACAAACGATACAACACTTCAATCAAATGGAAATGTTTCATTAGATGCAGCCGGTGATGTCGGCTCACAAACAAACTCAATTTTTGTAAACGCAAACGGTACTGTCCAAGCAAACGGTTCTAATGTATACATCGGAAGCAAAGACAACAATCTGAATATTGCAGGCATAAACAGCAGCAATGCAGATGCATCCGGAAATGTCCGGCTCACAACAGACACAGGAAACATAAATCTGCAAGGATTAATTAACGGCGGTAATGTTACACTGTCTTCCGCTCAAGGTATCTCACAAAATAACGGTCTTTTAAAATCAATTAACGGTACAAACGTTTCTTTGTCGACAAATAACGGTTCAATCGGCGCTGACGGAAACGCAATTGATATCACAATCAGAGAAAACGGTAAAGTTGAAGCAGATTCATCGGACAGCGTATATCTAAACAGTCCGGAAGGAAGCCTTACAACAGGAAACATTACTGCAGGAAATATTGTTGATATTACGTCAACAGATGATTTGAATTTGGACGGACTTATTAATGCTAATGATGTAAATCTGAATGCAGTAAATAATATTACACAAAATTCCGAACTTGAAAAATCAATACAGGCAGTAAACGTAAGACTTGAAAGCCAATCAGGCAGCATTGGCGAGGCAGCAGAAGGAGAAACACCGGCAAACGCAATTGACTTCTCTGCAACAGGCACGCTGGAAGCACACGCTGACAACGGTTCTGTTGTTCTGAATGGTGTAGACACAAGTATAAATACATCTTCAATAACAGCCGGAGACAACATTGATATTTCAACAACGGGCGAGGGCAGCAGTATTACTGTTTCAAATGCTCTCAACGCAGGCGGATACATAAACCTGAACTCCGCTGAAGGTCTCATTTTGGAACACAATCTCAGTGCAACTGACTACGTTTCCTTGTCAGCACAGAACGATATTCTGTTAAACTCTTTAATAAATGCCGGTACAGATATCAATATTAATGCCGGCGGATCCATTACTCAGGAAGCATCAAACAACAACGTCGTTCTCAATGCACAAAACAATATCAACCTTTCAGCAGCCGGAGATATAGGGCTGTCTTCAAAATCCATTCTTTTGAATGCAGGACAAACTGTCGGAGCACAGGGACAAAATATCTATCTTGCCAGCCCGAACAGTGACCTGACTCTTTCAAACGTCACTGCAGCGGAAAACGGAACTGTCAATATAGCAACAACCGGAACGGGAAATCTGCACCTTAACGGACTTGTAAAAGGCGGAAATATAACACTGAACTCTGCCCAAAATATTACTCAAGACGAAGCATTAGAAAAATCAATTGAGGCGGAGGAAAATCTCGTATTAATTGCACAAGACGGTGATATCGGACAGGCGCAAAACGGCGGAACTCCTGCAAATGCCATTGACTTTTCTGCTGGCAGTGTTGAAGCACACGCAGACCAAGGCTCTGTTGTTTTAAACGGTGTAGAAAGCGATATAAATACCGGCTCAATCAGTGCACAAAACAACATTGATCTTACAACAACCACCAGCGGAAGAATTACGGTTGCATCTCCGGGATTAAGCACATCAAACGGTTATATAAATATAAACTCCGCAGATGACCTTATTTTGAATTATGATATAACCGCACAAAACAACTCTGTTACACTTGGTTCTCAAAACGGAGACATCACCCTTAATTCAACTATTACAGCCGGAACAGACATTAACATTGACACAAACGGAGATATAATCCAGCAGACAGAAAATACTGCGCTGAATGCGGCTAATGATATCAATATTTTAAATGCTGCAAATGCCGGCTCATCAGAAAACTCTCTTCTTGTAAATGCAGGCGGAGAAGTTAATGCAAACGGACAAAATCTGTACCTCGAAGATAATACAGGTAATTTTGTTATAGGAGAAATAAACTCCGCAAATGACGTGAGACTTACTGCCGCTAATGATATACTTCAGTCTGACTATTCACAAACAGGTATTACAGCCGGAGGCAATGCGGATTTAATCAGCAATTCCGGAAATATTGGTACATCATCAGAAAGCATAAACACTGCAGTCAACGGACTTGTTAATGCTTCTGCACAAAACGGCAGTGCATATCTTGCAAGTTCAGGAAACTTCAATGCAGGAAACATTTCCGTCCAAGACACAGCCAGAATAAACTCCGGTTCTGATGTATCTTTAAACGGTCTTATCAACGCAAACCAAATAGACCTTACAGCGCAAAACAACATTACTCAGACAATAGAAGGCGTAACATTACAATCAACCGGCGGAAATATTAATCTTACCAGCACAAACGGAAATATAGGCACACCAAACGGACAGGCAATAGGCTTCAATGCACAGGGTTCGGGAACAATCTATGCATCTGCACAAAATGCTGACGGAGACGACAACGGAGGTTCTGTTGTACTACAAGGTATAGACAGCGATATCAATACATCCACAATCCATGCACAAAAAGATATTGATCTGGCAACTACAGGCAGCGGAAATATTACCGTTCATGATGATTTAACAGCCGGAGGATATATTCGTCTTGACTCAGCAAATGCATTGAATATAGACCAAAATCTGACAGCACAAGAAAATATTGACTTAACAGCAAACAACGGCGATATTACACTCGGTGCGATTTTAAATGCGGGTACGGATATTAATCTTGATGCTTCGGGCTCTGTCACACAAACAATTAACGATACTGTTTTAAATGCAGGTGAAGACATTGCTGTCACGGCTTTAGGAACAGTCGGAACCGATGCAGGTTCAATCCTTCTTAATGCGGGAGGAAATGTAAGTGCAACAGGTACAAACATCTATCTGACAAGCCCGAATGCCGACTTCAATACGGGTGATATTACAGCTACGGCACAGGACGGAGTTGTTAACCTAAATACAACCGGCAGCGGCTCCATAACAACAAACGGTGATATTGAAGGTTCTCAAATTGCAATAAATTCACAACAAGACGTTAACATAAATAGCAATATTACCGCACAAAACGGGCTTGACATAACAGCACAAAACGGAATTACACAGGCACAGGGTTCTGTTGTATCAAACAGAAACAATGATTTGAATATTACAGCCAACAACGGCAATGTGGATCTTGCCGGTTCAGTACAAAATACAAACGGAAATGTTTCCATTGTTAATGAAACGACGGGTGATGCTTCATTAACAGTCGGCTCGGTAACATCCGGTGAAAACCTCACAATCAGACATGAAGGTAACGGGCTTCTCACAGTAAACGGAACAATCAACAACAACGGAACTTCGCAAATACTTTCTAACAACACAGGTTCTGAAGCAGGTCTTGCTATCAGAGGTACAATCAATAATAATCAGGGCTCACTAAATATTCAATCCTTCGGGCAGCAGGGTACACAAATTAGCGGCGCAATAAATAATGATCTCATAAATGATGCTTCCGGTGCCCACTCTGATATAACAATTCACAACCATAACGGTTCACTTAATATAACATCAAACAGAATTGATAACGGAAGAACAAACGGATCCCAAAACTCAATTTCTATTACAAATGACGGCAGCGGCGGTTTGAATATCTCTTCCGACATAACAAACTACGGAAATCTTTCTGTAACAAACAATGACGGAGCAATGACCCTTTCAGGCGTTTTATCTGCGGAACTGGGTTCTGAAAATACATTTACAAACGGCTCAGCAAACGATCTCACAATCAATTCGGATATAGAAAATAAAGGTACAACTTTAACATTTAATAACACGGGCACAGGCAGTCTTATATTGGGTAGAGATGCTCTGATTACGGTCTACAGCGTTCTGGACAATCAAAATATTTATACAGGTATTCTGAACCTGAACAACTCCGGAAGTGCAGGCAGTATACAAATTAACGGACAGATAAACGGACTTGCTCAGGCGCCGGACGGACAAATCAATATTCAAAATACAGCAACCGGTGCTGACAGCGGAATATCTTTTGGTGACAATGCCGCAATTAACGCAAACAACAATACCGTTCTTATATCAAACAACGGAAATGCGGGTATTCAAGCCGGTGCAGGAGTAAATATTACATCGGACAGAGATGTTACTGTCACTAATACAGCCGGAGGAATTGGTTTTGGAAATGATTCTGTGCTTTCCGGAAGCAATTTGTCTGTAACAAATACGGGTACAGGAGCAGTTTCCTTCGGGGAAAATGCAGACCTCGATGCGGTACAAAATCTGACTGTATCAAATACTGCTGACGGCGGTATTCAATTTGGTAATGCTTCTTCCGTTACGGCCGGTGGTAATACACAAATTACCTCTGCCGGAGGCGGTATAGATATCGGTGCCGGTTCAAATATTTCGGGAAACAG
>CALVEJ010000104.1 GCA_944326535.1 Candidatus Gastranaerophilales bacterium
CTTGAAGACGGAACTGCAATCAACCCAAACCTTCCATATAAGTGGTTTATAAAATTTTTAGAAAGACACAACCTGCCAAAGATAACCTTTCATCAGCTCCGCCACACAAACGCAAGTATTATGATTGCCTCCGGAGAAGATGTTGTAACCGTAAGCGGTCGTCTCGGGCATGCAGACAAGAACATCACGCTGAATACTTATTCACATATAATCAAGAGCAAAGAAAAACAAGTTGCGAGCAGGATGGATGAGTTTTATAAAAATATAGTTGTATAATAAAAGACTGGCAGAAGAAAGTAGCAAATCAAAAGCCTATAAGAAAGTTTTTACCAATATAAGGATATTTGCTAGACAAGTACTAAAATAACTCTCACATTATACAAATACAAAATATCACTTTGTTCCAATTACTGCTAAAAATAAACATTAATAACCATATATACATTTCATTATTGTGAAATATACAAGAGTATAGATACCCAAATAGAGCAAATATATTGCATATCTCATGCTATAATTATTTCCACAGGAGTGAGGTATGAATATAGATTTACAAAACATACAAGTGAAACATTTTACATCAAAAGAAGATGCATTCGAAGAATTTTGTTGTCAAATATTCAGAAATATAGGACGAGAAAATAATTGGAATAACGATGCTGAATTTATAAATAAAAATGGTGCTAGTGGTGATGCTGGTGTTGAATCTTATTGGCTATTCAATAACGGTGAAGAATATTGTATGCAAGCAAAGTTTTCTAATGAGTTACGTAATTTATGGACACAAATTAATTCTTCTGTTAAAACAGCGTTATCAAAGCATACAAATATACGAAAATATTATATATTTACACCATTCGATAAAACAGACCAAAAACAAGACAAAAAAGATGGACAAACAACATGGGATGAGTATGTAAAAAAATGGAAAGCTATTAAGAATATTGAATATATATGGATGGGCAAAAGTGAAATTATACAAGAACTTATAAAAGATAATTCTTATAACGTCGGAATGATAAAATATTGGTTTAACAAAGTTGTTTTTACATCAGATTGGTTTAATGAACATTTTGAAAATGTAAAATGCAAAGCTAACGATAGATATTCGATAGATTTAAATATTGGAACATCCACTAAAGAATATATTTTGCAATTAGCTAAAACAAAACCTGCATTAGCAGAATATAGAAAGAAATTTAAAGAGCTTTTAGATACTTTTAATTTTTTTAAGGAATATCATTGTTTTGCTAAATTTAAAAATCCCAGCAATATAGAAAAAACTATTTCTAAAATGTTAAATTTCACAAGAAAGCTATTAAATTCTAAAGAAATTATTAGCACCGATTATACAATAGACGATTATAACCTAATATCAACAGCCGTAAACAAAATTTCCTGGGATAAAAATTTTAAACCAGATTTACCCGATGAGTGGGCAAAACATAATAGATTTCCAGCTCTTAATAAGGAAGAGAGAGAAAAAGATTGGAATGAATGCATAAATAGCAGGACAAGAGACTTTACAAGCAATTTGTATTCTATCTCAAACTTTATAAACAGAGTTAATTATAAGAACCACTTGCTTTTTGCTAACGCAGGAAATGGAAAAACTCATTTATTATGTGAAATAGTACATGAAATGCTCAATAATAATGAATTAATTGCTGTTTTAACATTTGGACATTATTTTTATGAAAAAACACTTGAGACTTCTATTTTAAAGCAATTTTCTGATTTTGAAAGTATAAAAGAACTTCTTGCTGCTTTGAACAGTTATGCAAAAACCAAAAACCAAGTAGCTTTTTTTATGATTGATGGCATTAATGAATGGGAATATTGTAAAAAAAATAAAATATTTACTGAAATAAAATTACTAAAAAACAAAATAGATAAGTATGAAAATATTAGATTAATAATAAGTTGTCGTGAAGAATATCGTCAAGATATTTTCGGTGAATTTTCTGATTATAGTAATGATTTTGAAGTATTTAGACATAATGGTTTTTTAGATAATTCAATTCAAGCATTACATGAATTTTGTAATTTTTACAAAATAAAAATCCCTTCCACTCCTTTATTGTCACCAGAACTTTCAAATCCACTGATATTAAAAACTCTATGTGAAGCTTTCCAGCAAAAGGGACAATTCCCTAAAGGTATAAATGGCGTATCAAATATTTTTCAAGCTTATTTAGAGTATTTAAATAATGATATATCAAATAAATTAGACTTAGATACTGATGATAAGGTTGTCAATGAGGTAATAGCAAGAATATCAAAATTGATATATAAAAATAATGGCAATATTCATATAAAAAAACAGAAAGTTAAAGATGCAATAAAAGATATTGATAATAACCCACAATGGTCAAAAACCATTTTGAATAACTTAGAAAAAAGCGGATTATTCGTTATAAATCAAGATTATATTTATGTTTCTTATGATAGATATAGAGATTTTTTGACAACAAAAGTATTATTAGAAAGTATAAATGAAGCAAAAATGAGCATCACTAAAAAACTTCTAAAAGAAAAACTTGAAGTATTTATTGAAAAATCATATGTGTATTATGGCTTAGTAGATTTTTTAGCAATAACTGTACCAGAAAAATGGGGATTTGAATTAATATCTTTATATCATGGCGAAAAACTTGATAATAATTTTATAGAGTTGTTAATATCTTCGTTTTATCGTTCAATATCACAAAGAGCTGTAAAAGCAATTAACGAAACAACTATAAATTGCTTTGAGTCCTTAAAAAAACATTGTAAAAATCGAGATTACTATTGGCAAACTTTGATTTCTTGTGCAACGATTGAAAATCATCCATTAAACGCAGATTATCTCCATAAAAAATTAAGTAATTTATCTATGGCAGATATAGATTCAGATTGGACACAATTTATATCGCAAAATTATACTAATTATTTTGACAAAGATTATCACAATACAAATAATTACTTTTCAATAAAGCACTTAATATTGCCATTTCTAAAAATGGATGAAATTCCTTTTTTCGATAAAACTTGTGAATTAGTTGCAACATTATTTATTTGGTTTACTGTTTCTACAAATAGAATACTTAGAGATATTGCTACTGTAGCTACAGTTAATATTTTAAGAAATAAAGAAGAATTGACACTTAATATTTTTGAAAAGTTTAAAAATGTAAATGATTTATTTTTACAAGAAAGGTTATATTCAATCCTTTATGGTGTTACTCTTTTCTCTGATAAAACAGATAAAGTTAAAGCCATTTCGGATGTTGTGTTTGAAAATGTTTTTAACAGAACTACAGTTTATCCCAATATATTAGTTAGAATTTCTGCTTATGGAATTATTGATTATTCAAGATATATAGGTAATAACATTGACGACTATAAAAATAGATTTGAGCCTCCATATAATTATCCTATAATAAATACTTATCCAACACTTGAACAAATAGAAAAAGAATATTGCGTAAGACCCAAGGATAAAGAACCAAAGGAACTGTATGCAACTTATAGTATTTTATCATCTTTTCAATTTTTGGGTGACTTTGGTAAGTATGTAGTAGGAGAGCATTTATCGAACCACTGGAATAATGTGCCTAAAAATCAAGACTATTGGGCTTGGATTTGTAAAAAAGCTTATGATTTTGGATGGAATTATGAAAAGCACGGAAAATTTGATTATTATATAAACAAAAATACTGGCAGAGAACATGCATTGATTGAACGCATAGGCAAAAAGTATCAATGGTTAGCGTATCATGAATATTTATGTAATTTAATGGATAACTACCAAATTAAAAAAGGGTGGAGCACTGTAATTTTAAAAACACCACAAATGATTGATATGCTTGAGCATAGAAGAAAGAATATTGATTCCTCATTTATTTTTACAAGAGAAATTGAAACAGAAGTTTATTATACACCCAAAAATTGGACACACCCTAACATAAGTTCAGATAAACTTTTTAGACCTACCACACTGGATAATCAAATCAAATGGTTGAAAGAAACACAAGATGATATCTGTAAAGGAATTGGATTAATAAAAATCCTTGCCCCTGATAAACGTAATAAACTTGTATTAAATAATTTTATAATGCAGAGAGAAGGGAATTATGATGAAGAACCAACTGACTCAGGATATTATCGTGATTTTGCTATACATATCAGAAGCTTGTTTTGCTCCAAAAACCAAAAAAATTTGTTAATTGATAGAATTAATGAAAAATTTACTTCAGGAACAAATGGGTTTTGTCTTTATTGCGGAGATAATGAAGTTATTGGGACATCTTATCAAAATATATTGGAGTATCCTTGGAGTCATTTATACGACAAAGCATTAAATAACATTTTCATGTTTTCCAATGAAGATGCCATTGAAAATTATAATATGGTTATGGCAAATGGTATGACTTCAAGTTTTTATAATACTTATACATTATATAGCCCTCATTCTAAATTAATAACTGATTTTAATTTAAGAATAAGAAAAGATAAATCATATATATGGGAAGATATAAATAGCAATGAAATATTTTCAAATACTATATTGAATTATGACAAAAAAGGATATAATGTACCTATTGCAGATGCAAATAATTTATCTAAGCTTATAGCTAATGTGGATATTTCAATTATATTTTCAGTAAGTGTCGAAAAAAGACTTTTAACATGTGAACATGATAGTAAATTACCTTATTATCCTTGGCTGTACTATTTAACCCTTTATGAATTTTCCTCAGAGGGAAATATAAAAGAAATATTACATAATAGTTTTATATCTAAGTAATGTGTTTATTATTTTTATTATTTTAATTATTTATATAAATAAAGTTTTCTATTATATTAATCAACTCAGGGACCAAAATGGGACTAATTATACAAACAGTCCCTGAAAATTACTGTAAATAAGCAAAAATAGAGATTACCAAGATTAAACAATACTGTAGGTTAGCGGATAAAATTTAAAATCACTAAAATCAAAAATATGTGTTCGAGCCTCGTCTCTCGCTCCATTTTTAAGATAACACCCGATAGGGTGTTTTTTAGTATATAGAGAGACAGAGGCGAGAACTCAAATAGAGTTCGAGCGGATTTGCGGACGGATGGAGTGAACAAAGTGAGCGAATCCGGGGAGCGAACAGATAAAGCCGGCTTGTGCGAAGCACAAAAGGCGAAACTCTGTGAGCGTGAAGCAAATCCAAGACAGCCTCGTCTCTCGCTCCATTTTTGAGATAACACCCGATAGGGTGTTTTTTAGTATATAGAGAGACAGAGGCGAGAA
>CALVEJ010000105.1 GCA_944326535.1 Candidatus Gastranaerophilales bacterium
GGAGAGCAGGCAAACTTAATAAATTATCACTATACCACCAAATCCCTTCGCCCATCTGTATAAACGAAAAATGGCCGAGCATACCACTACGCCCGGCCATCAAAACTAATGTTAACCAATCAAACTACTTCCAGTTCTCATTCTGAACTAAGACACCATCCATCTTGATAATCTCATTATATGGAATAGGCAAAGTTACCCATTTCGAATTGTAAACACTTGTTGAATACTTCGTCAAGTATTGTTTCTCATAACCGAGATAATCATTCAAAACATCTGAAGCAATACCCCAACGAACTAAGTCAAACCAACGATGACCTTCCATACACAACTCTATACGACGCTCCCAACGTAAAGCCTCAAGAGCCTTATCCTTTGTAGAGAATTGAGAATCGGGATACAAACCGATACGATAGTTAGCCGCAGCGTTAACACCTTGTTTACCATTTACCTTATCATCCAATACATAAGAAGATGTTGTCTCAGCCATTGTTGCGGGATCAGCAGCCTTTACATAGCTGTTAGCCGCACGAGCACGTACCTGGTTGATATACTTTCCTGCCTCTTGAGGTTGACCTAACTCAATCAAAGTCTCCGCATACCACAACAAGACATCCGCATAACGAATAACATGAAAGTTCTTAGTTGTAGAAGCTGTTTGTGTTGTATTAGACAAGCTACCCTTATCCGCTTTCTTCGGAATCATCTTCTTATTCAAATACAAACCGCCGTTACCAACATCACGTACCCAACCGCTCAATTGGTTAGGAATAGACCAATCCCAGAACGGCGTATCAAAACGACCAGCAGATACATCCAAACGAGGATCAGTATAAACCGTCAAATCTGTATGAGGCACATTATTCGCATCCAAACTAGACAATACCGGTTGATTACGATATGACTTATCCATTAAAGGCAAACCATTTGCGTCAACGATATGAGCGTTCACCATATCATAAGACGGTTGATAGAATCCCCAACCACCTGTACCTAAGGCACCATTAAAAGCGGTATGCCATGCACCATTAATATTCGCTGTTTGCTCAACTGTACCTGTAACAGCCTGTTGAACATCAAAAACAGACTCACCCGTCCAGTCACTAACACCGGCTGTGTAAAGCTCCTCATAAGTATCGGCCAAACGGAATTTCGTTCCATTGTTATCCTTACCATTCGCCATTACATCCTCAAGGATGGTCTTTACCTCTGCCCAATGATTCGATGTACCATTTGTTCCGTTATAAGGAGAAGATTGATACATCTTAACTTTTGCCATTAAAGCTGCCGCAGTCCATTTGTTAATACGTCCCTTTTCAACTGGCCAAATATCAGGCAGATTATCATAAGCGAATTGCAAATCCTCTATGATTTTATCCCAGATGTAGATATAATTGCCACTCTCATCTACATTAGATACTTTCGGATCTACGTCTGCGGTCATGGCAGCATCATCCACAAAAGGAATTGCCGCACCAAAAGTTTTTAATAGTTCAAAGTGCCAAAAACCACGCATAAAACGCGCCTGAGCAATAGTCTCGGTATAAAAATCCTTCTCTTGACCCGCAACGGCAGAAAGTTCATCCTTACATTGATTAGCTACTTTTATTACATTATTAGCCTTAAATACACTATTATAATTCAATCGCCATTTCTTTTCCAAATAACCATTATCAGTTGTAAACGAATAGGTTTCCAAACTCGTGAAATCTGGCTGATCTTGATAAGTAGAACCTTTATTAGCATCACCACCCATTACATCACCATAAACATAATTTGTCAATGTCGCACAAAATGGATTATCAAGCTGATCGCTAGAGTTCAGTGAAGCATACATTCCAGTCACCAACTGAGTCACTCCTTCTTTGGATACGAAATCGGACTCATTCTTATTAGTCACCGGTTTCACATCAAGGAAGTCGGAGCAGGAGGTCATTCCTCCTGCCGCTACGGCTGCAACAGCCGCACATATAATTAGTCTTTTCATATTATTCTCAAATTATAATTAAACACTTAATTCTTGATTAGAAAGTCACGTTAACACCCAAGATGAATTGACGCGGCATACCATAAGATCCATAGTCAGTACCCATATTACGGTCATTAGATCCACCAGAACCATTATCCGTACGAACTTGAGGATCCAAACCGGAATAACCAGTAATTGTGAATACGTTCGCAAGCTGACCATAGATACGGATCTTCTCAAATTGAATCTTGTTCAAGATGCTCTTAGGTAAAGTATAACCTAAAGTCAAAGTCTGCATACGCAAGAAGGAACCATCCTCGATGTAACCTGAGTTAGACTCATTAGCCGCAATTGTACTCTCACCAACGTTAGTTGCCCACATCGGATAGATACCGTCCGGATTGGTTACCGGATGCCATGAATTGTCGCGACGATCTCTTGAATAAGCGGACTGCAATGATCCGAAGTGTGTATAATATTTATACAATGCGAAGATATCATTACCCACAGAGAAATAGAGATAAGTGCTCAAATCGAATCCCTTCCAGTTCAAACCGATATTCACACCACCAGTCAAATCCGGATGCGGGTTACCGATAAATGTACGGTCCTCAGCCGTAATCTTACCATCGTTGTTAACATCTTTCACTTTATACTGACCGACAAAAGAAGATGGATTTAATTGAGAAGCATCAGCCACACTATACGGTAATACCTGTTCACCCTTATCATTCTTATAGTTCAAGACCTCTTCCTCACTCTTGTAGATACCATCCAACATATAACCGTGGAATTCACCAATCGCATGGCCTTCCATCATGACATTCATGTTAGAGATACGGGTTCCCGTAAAGATACCAGCCTTATTACCCACTTTATCCATCACATTCTTATAATGTGACAAGTTAACACCGATTGTATAATCAACCTGACCAATCTTATCGTTCCAATTCAGATTCAAGTCAATACCCTTATTGGTCATCTCACCAATATTGATGTTTGGTTTAGCAGCATTACCTGCCAAAGCGGACCAGTTAGCATCGATCAACATATCTGAAGTTTTCTTGATATAGAAATCGAAATTAGTTGTCAATCGTTGATCCAAAGCGGTCAAGTCGAAACCGACGTTGAACATCTT
The DNA here is from genome assembly GCA_944326535.1 of Candidatus Gastranaerophilales bacterium. Lineage (GTDB taxonomy): Bacteria > Cyanobacteriota > Vampirovibrionia > Gastranaerophilales > Gastranaerophilaceae > Limenecus. The sequence goes on from CALVEJ010000105.1 coordinate 3,108, forward strand.
GGAAGTCTCCCACTTTGCGTCGACATCACCCAAGTTCGTTACGCCAAATCCTTGATAAACCTCCGTATCAGAACCAGTAATACTATATAAATAGTTATTGTTAGTACCATATTGGAATGCCCAGTTGTAAGCGCCAATATTGGAGTTACCTGTCGTACCGTAACCTGCACGGATCTTCAAGTCGTCCAACCAAGTTCGGGTCTTTTCCATGAATTTCTCATCAGACATACGCCAACCCAAAGAGATGGAAGGGAAGGTACCCCAACGGTTCTTCTCGGAGAATCGAGAAGACGCATCACGACGAACCGTCACTGTTGCCAAATACTTACCTTGGTAAGCATAGTCCGCACGAGCAAACATACCAAACATGGTTGATACACTCTGTTGACCACCACTGTTACGTAAGTCATTTGCCGCACCATTATTGATGACCCAAGTATTTGGATCGTCCTCAAACGGATAGTCTATACGTCCAGCTTGAATCCAACGGCCCAAACCCTCACGGATGGCCTCGGTACCAATCACAGCGTTGATAGAGTGATCCTCATTGATTGTCTTGCTCCAAGTCGCCGTATTAGTCCATTGATAGTCAACATAATAATTTGCCTGCTCATAGAACTCATTATTGTTACGACCCTCCTTGTTGGTCATGATCGTACGCTTGTTCATCCAATAGTCCCAAGCTCCAGCCAAACGAGCACTGAACTGCGTACGAATCTTCAAGTTCTCACCAATTGCCTCTAACGGCATGATCTCAGCATAGATAGCGGTCTGACCACGGAAGAAACGACGGCGGTTGTCCTTACCATGTTCTACAGACATAACGGCACTTTCGGCACGTCCACCCTC
>CALVEJ010000106.1 GCA_944326535.1 Candidatus Gastranaerophilales bacterium
ATCACACAACAAAAATTACGGCAAATCACAGATAATATTGCTGGGACAATCTATTTGAGCCAATTTGAATCCCAGATGATGTCAACCCCCTTTTTTAATCGTTTACATGATGTGTACCAGAGTTCTACAGTTTATATGACCTTTCCGACCAATCGAACTAAACGATATGAGCACTGTCTTGGCACCATGGAGAGGGCTGGTGAGATGCTCTTTTCCTCTGTGAAAAATGCAGAACAAAACACCCAAGTAAAGTTGATCGAAGCACTTTCGCGCAGCTTTAAGACTATTGTTGAAGGCTTTGCGGATCGTATAGCTTTAAACGGTACAATTTGGTGCAATGCGAAGTTTTCTGATTCACTTAATTCTGCCCTCCCAGTCAGCACATGTACATCTTTCAATAAAGTCAGTAAAATTGTGTTTGAAGGAGTAAAAACAGGTGTAATCAACGATGTTGCACTAGACCGGCAAAGCGTCTGCTTTTATGGCTTGTACGGTGAAGCTGACACTAATAATCTCTTTTTGCCTTCTTTCCTGTACCAATGCGTTCTTGAGGCTATCCGGTTAGCGGCGCTATTTCATGATGTGGGGCATCCTCCATTCAGTCATGTCATAGAATGGACCATGAGGGATCTATACAACAGATGTGTGACGGATGATAAAAGCTTTGTAAAGAAAAAGGCGGATCGTTTGTCTGCCATGATTAAGCCTTTCCTTAACAAAGAAAACAGACCTACCCTTCTCCTGCCACAGGAAACAAAAGAAGAGAATGATAAGGTTGAATTGCATGAAGCTATTGGTTTGAAAATGCTCCAGTATGCTTTTTTGAACGTTCTCACAGAGCTTTTTTGTGAGCTTAACACTGAGAAAGTGGTTAAAATCAAGACAATTAAAGCTCTGTACTATGTAACCGTGGTTGAATTCACTTATGCAATCTTGCTGGAAAAGACTCCTTTATTCACTGCCCTTCATCGTATAATAGATGGTCCTGTAGATGCAGATCGCATGGATTATATTGTCCGTGATACACAGAATGCCGGTGTAGATTGGGGCTTCATACCGTATGAGCGTATTATTTACTCAGCTAAGCTGGTTATGCCAAAAATGAATACTTTTGCAGTAGCTTTTCCTGAAAAAATGACAGATGATATTGACGACCTATTAATCATGCGCTATAAGGTTTTCGCCCGTATTAATTATCACCATCGAGCAGTAAAAACAAGTCAACTCCTTCAGAAGGCTGTGAAGTTATTAGCAGAAGATTATCTTCGTTCTCGCGATGATGAGCGATCTATCTGCCCAGAAATTCAAGAGTTGTGGGAAGCCTTGGGTTTTGCACTGGGAACTGAGGCCACCGAAAATAAAGTTGCAAAATGGAACGATTCATGGTTAATCTCAGTCCTTCATAGTGCTCTTATTTGTCTCAGTGATGAAGGGACTAGAGAAGAGTTGCGGAATGATCGCCCAGGTAGAAGCGAAGAAGATATCCAAATTCTTAAGAATTCACTAGAAGAGGTTCTTTTAAACCATAAACATTATTACACCTTGTTAAAGCGTCAGAAAGATGCTGGAAAGGTGATGGATGGAGTTTTGAAATATGCGGGGCTAACCAAGCAACGAGTGAATTACCACCTAGAGCATGAATATCTTAAACTTATGAATACAAGCGGTAACGAAAGCCAAGAAGCAGTTGAGTCACTGTTACGCATCCAGCAACTCCAAAGTTCCATTCAAACAAAGGCAGATTTTGATGGTCTTTACTATTATTTTGGTGTACAAAGTGAAGATATAATCAAGAAAGTACTAGATGATAATTGTAAAAATGGGAAAATCAAAGACTATATCATATCTCCTAATAGGGCCTGCAAAAGTCTGGGTATCTCTGTTTCCCCAAAAGACACTATTTATCTCTACTCTTCTAAAGGTTGTCCCTATAGATATGACATTCATAACACTATTCTTCCTATCCTCCAGGACTATCGAGCCGCCAACCTTTGGATGAATGTTTGTGTCAACCTAAAGAATCCAAGTCAATCCGATGTCATTTTAGAAGAATTAACCGAAGAAATCTGCACTGAGATTGGTCATGAACTAAAGGAAGAATTCGATCATCTCTTTCCACCGCCCCCTTTCTCTGACCAAGAGTGATAAACGGGCAATTTGTAAAGGTCAGCACTATAGGGACTTGTTATACATCAGATAAATCGCAAAATGCCCTTGACTTTTGCCACAGCAAGGGCGTATAATATGTTCGTATTTCTTATTTTGGTTCCGCCATAGACTGCTTGGTTCATGTGAACCTAGAAAGAGGTGCATGATGAATGTGTAAGGTGAAAACTGGAGAGGCAGTCGTAAGACATGCTGATATGCAGAATCTAGTCACTAGTGTGATACTTCGTCAAAAAAAGTTGTTTACCATACCTAAATTAGAGCAACAGGTATTTGAAAAGTTGAAAGGGTCTTCTTTTGGTAAAGGAGAGTCCTATGAAGATGCTGTACGAAAAGCTTGTCGACAGACAATCTCCTACATGGAGGTTTCTGGTAGCCTGTATAGTGAGAACGGTAAAGAATATTGCCTAGCAATAGCCTTTCCTCCATATAGTGGTAATAGGGCTAGGGGCTAGAGCGTAAAAGAGATCCCAGCCAATTCGAGTAGACTTTATCTTGTGGATTGGTTGGGATTTTGCGTTTTCATAAGTTTTATTGCATCATTAACTGGTTTATATAGTGATGACACGAAGTTTATCCAGTACGCCCGCCTTCTTCATCTCTGAAAAAGAAGATCAAACTCAATTATAGGTGGAAGCTCCAGACACAAGGATATAATTGAGTTTCTAGGTTTCTTTCTTTGGTGTCTCTGGGGAAAGGACTTCGAAGGCCAAGTAAGACACTACTCCGGGTTGATTCAGACTTTAGAACTGGACTGGTAAGTAACGT
>CALVEJ010000107.1 GCA_944326535.1 Candidatus Gastranaerophilales bacterium
TTGGGCGCGTGGCGCAGTGGTAGCGCAGTTGACTCTTAATCAATTGGTCGTGGGTTCGAATCCCACTGCGCCCAAAATTCTTGAAAAGAGGGTTTACACCCTCTTTTTTTGTGCTATTTCGAACCCACGACACATGGGAAAACTGTAGTTTCGTGTCTGATTCGTTGTTCGTGCAATAAACTGTAGGTTGGGCATACCTGCCCAACAAACCAAATTTTGTGTTAATATCAAATTATGAATTACCGTAGAGTATTTGTTCCAAACGGATATGTCCATATTATAATAACATCTTATGAGAGAAACCCTGTATTCATTGATAACATTGAAATATTAAGAACCTCATTTAGAAACGTTCAAAAATTGTATAAATTTGAAATTACTGCAATTTGTGTTTTGCCGGAACATATTCATTTAATTTTGCATCCTGAAAATATAGATAATTATCCCAAGATAATATCTTCCATTAAACATTGCTTTTCAAGAAATGTTGGTCAGGTATGCCCAACCTACGATTTGAAAATTGGGTATAAAAATAAACGAGAAAAAGGAATTTTTCAAAGACGATATTGGGAACATACAATTAAAGATGAAGAAGAATTAAACAATCAAATCAATTACATTCATTACAATCCAGTAAAACACGGACTTGTAAATAAAGTAAAGGACTGGCAGTATTCATCTTTTCATAAATTTGTTAACCAAGGTTTATATGAAAATGATTGGGGCAGCATAGATGATATTAAAAATGTTAAAGATTTAGATTTCGAATAGTTTTTATCTTTATATCATATATCTGCGGCTTACAATCGCAGGCTCACGCCCGCTCAGTTCGGCTTTCGTCCAAAATATCAATCCATCAGAGGCAATTTTTCAAGCATATTTTTGAGCCTGATTGCTGTTCTTGGCATAGGTTCTGCAACTGTCACCCCGACAACATCATATTCTTTTGCTATATCGTTGATGACCCTTGTTACTTCGTCTATTTTCATACCGTCTGCAACAACGCCTACTGCCGGAATAATCTCATTCGGGTCGAGGACATCCATATCAAAGTGTATTACTATGTGTTTTGCACCGGTAGACCTAATCCAATCCAATATTTTTGAACTGTCATTTGAAACCTGCTGTGCTGTCAGGTGTTTAATTCCGTATTCCTGCTGACGATCTTTGATTTGCTGTCTTTCCCAGTCTCTCAGCCCGACAAACAATATCTTATCTGCATCAATTTTTGCAGACAATAAAGAAACAATTCCGTCATCTCCTCTGCCCATAATCGCAGTTGCCGCCATGGCATGATAACCGTTGTACGTTTTGTCTTCTGGCAGTGTAATATCAGGATGCGCATCAATCCATATCATAGCAATGTCGTTTTTATATTTTTCTGCCAGATATGTAAATGGCGTCACACTCACTGAGCACTCTCCGCCAAGGATTGCAATTTTGTCAGGATTTTCGGATTTTAGCAGATTTAGCGCTTCTTTGGTCTGGAGTAAAATTTCTTTGTATCCTATTATTCCGTTTTCTTCAACTCTGTTTATATCTTACGAGACAGGAACAACGACTGTTTTGTTTTTTGTTTGCGGCGCCAAAAAATTTAACAGATACGAACCGAGAAAATACCCTCTCGATGCATCATCAGGGGTTAATTCCGGGAGCAATGCCGTAACGTTTCCGCCCTGCCATTGGGGATAGATTAGCCTGATAGTTTTTAATTTACTCATATTTTACCTCTTTCGCATCCGCATAATTATACAATATAATGATTGCAAAAAGATAGTTTTGTAATGACGGAAAACAGACTATAGATTAAAAGTCTTTTAATGCAGAAAGGACTTTGTATATTTTTTGTAATTCTTCTTTTGGAAAAGTTTTCAATATTACATCTATCTGGCGGAGGAGTTCGCCTTTCTCCATGTCTTCCGGATAGTCCATGAGTAAATCTACGGGATGAATACCAAAGTTTTTGCATATCAAATCAATTGTTTCTGCAGTGGGTTGATATTTGTTTCGTTCAAGATTGCTGAGCCCCTGAACAGACATTCCTGCTTTTTCAGAGAATTGCTCTTGTGTCATTCCCTGTTTTTCTCTCAGTCTTTTTATTCCAAATGTAATCAATCTTTGGTAATTCATAAATTAACGATATGTTAATTCGATAAATAATTTAATCGATTATATGTTTAATATTAAAGATACAATTATAAAGAGCCACACACACACACAACAACAACACAAACCCTACGGGGCAGGTTATCATGTTTCTTTTGAAAATACATTAATGTATTTTCGTTTTAGGTTTTTGCGCTCAAAAAATACGAAAAATATCTAATCTAGTATAGCAGTTGCTGCCGGCTGTCTTGTAATCAGACACTTCGGAGCGGCTCTCTTCTAACCGTTATCTTGAGCGTATACAAAGGATCTTTAAATAATAGATTCTTCGGGCAGAGCTTACCGGACTCGTTATACTCGTCCGTCCGGAAATCCGCTCCCTCAGAATGACGAATAGACTAAAGCTTCAAAATGACGAAAAGCGTATACAAAAAACCGTCGTCCTGAGGACAAAACCCGAAGGATCTGTTACAGAAATTCAAGCCTGTGCAAATTTTCCTTTAAAATTTTTTATTTTTATGCAAGAATTTTTATAAGATAGCTTTTTGCTGTCCGTGATTCTGAAATATGTTCGGAATGACAAAAAATTAATGTAGTTACTAGTTAAATAAAAAAAGGAAAAAGAAATGCCAAGACAAGTCCCATTGGAAAAAGTTAGAAACTTCGGGATTGCAGCTCACATCGACGCAGGTAAAACAACTACAACAGAACGTATTTTGTTTTATACCGGTAAAACTCACAAAATCGGTGAAGTTCACGATGG